>NZ_MCYD01000514.1:0-5886 GCF_002876325.1 Vibrio sp. 10N.261.52.A1 | reverse complement strand
GGAAAGTGATGCCTCCGTAGGTAAATTTGTGTTATATTTTTCGGTCTTATACGTATTCAAATATACGATCTGACTATAGAGGGAAAATGGCTCTATGAGCGATCTAGCGAAAGAGATCACGCCCGTAAATATTGAAGATGAGCTTAGAGGTTCATACCTAGACTATGCGATGTCCGTCATCGTTGGTCGTGCCCTTCCAGATGTGCGTGATGGCCTAAAACCAGTACACCGCCGCGTTTTGTTCGCGATGAATGTACTAGGTAATGATTGGAACAAACCATATAAAAAGTCTGCTCGTGTAGTAGGTGATGTAATCGGTAAATACCACCCGCATGGTGATAGTGCTGTATACGACACAATTGTTCGTATGGCTCAACCGTTCTCACTGCGTTACATGCTAGTTGATGGCCAAGGTAACTTTGGTTCTATCGATGGCGACTCCGCGGCTGCAATGCGTTATACCGAAGTTCGTATGGCGAAAATTGCTCACGAGCTTTTGGCTGACCTTGATAAGGAAACTGTGGATTACGTACCGAACTACGATGGTACTGAACAAATCCCAGCAGTTCTTCCGACAAAAATTCCTAACCTATTGGTAAACGGTGCTTCTGGTATCGCAGTAGGTATGGCTACCAACATCCCACCTCATAACCTAGGTGAAGTTGTTGATGGCTGTTTAGCACTTATCAATAATGAAGAGATCACGATTGATGAGCTAATGGACTACATTCCTGGTCCTGACTTCCCGACAGCAGCACTTATCAGTGGTCGTAAAGGCATCGTAGATGCATACAAGACTGGCCGCGGTAAAGTTTACATGCGTTCAAAAGCGGACATCGAAGCTGACAAGAATGGTAAAGAGACCATTATCGTTACTGAGATCCCTTACCAAGTAAACAAAGCTCGTCTGATCGAGAAAATTGCTGAGCTGGTTAAAGATAAGAAAGTAGAAGGCATCAGTGCTCTACGTGACGAATCTGATAAAGATGGTATGCGTATTGTTATTGAATGTAAGCGCGACGCTGTGGGTGAAGTTGTTCTGAACAACCTATACGCACAAACTCAGCTGCAAACGACTTTTGGTATCAACATGGTTGCTCTAAACAATGGCCAACCACAGTTGTTTAACCTAAAAGACATGCTTAAGTGCTTCGTTGACCACCGTCGCGAAGTTGTGACACGTCGTACTATCTTCGAACTGAAGAAAGCGCGTGACCGTGCACACATCCTTGAAGCATTGTCTCTAGCACTTGCTAACATTGATGAAGTTATCGAACTTATCAAGAACGCTCCAACACCGGCAGAAGCTAAAATTGGCTTAGTGTCTCGTGGTTGGGATCTTGGTAACGTGGCTTCAATGCTTGAGCGTGCAGGTACTGACGCAGCTCGTCCTGATTGGTTAGAAGACCAATACGGCATCCGCGATGGTCAATACTTCCTAACGGAGACACAAGCACAAGCAATTCTAGAACTTCGTCTTCACCGCCTAACTGGCCTTGAGCACGAGAAGATTCTAGACGAATACAAAGCACTTCTAGAAGAAATCGCTGAGCTAATGCACATTCTTGCAAGCACTGAGCGTTTGATGGAAGTGATCCGTGAAGAACTTGAAGCGGTACGTGAAATCTATGGCGACGAGCGTCGTACAGAAATCACAGCAGCGGTTCACGATATCGACATGGAAGAGCTAATCGCTCAAGAAGACGTTGTAGTAACGCTTTCTAACGCAGGTTACGTTAAGTATCAAATCCTAAGCGACTACGAAGCTCAGCGCCGTGGTGGTAAAGGTAAGAGCGCAACTAAGATGAAAGATGAGGATTACATTGAGCGTCTGCTTGTTGCTAATACTCACGACAACATCCTATGTTTCTCTACGCGTGGTAAGACATACCGTCTGAAAGTTTACCAACTACCATTAGCAAGTCGTACTGCTCGTGGTAAGCCTATCGTTAACATTCTTCCTCTAGAAGAAGGTGAACGCATTACGGCTATTTTGCCTGTATCTGAGTTCTCTAACGACAAGTTCATCTTCATGGCAACCGGTGACGGTACTGTTAAGAAGACATCTCTGGATCAATTCGCAAACGTACGTGCTAACGGCCTAATCGCAGTTAACCTACGTGAAGACGATTCATTGATTGGCGTTGACATCACTAACGGTGATAGCGACATCATGCTGTTCTCTAAATCGGGCAAAGTTGTTCGCTTTAACGAGGACAAAGTACGTGCAATGGGCCGTACTGCCTCTGGTGTTCGTGGTATGAAGCTACCAGAAGACGATCAAGTGGTATCACTGATTGTTCCTTCTAACGAAGGCGATATCCTAACTGTGACTCAAAACGGTTACGGTAAGCGTACTGAGCTAGCAGAATACCCAACGAAAGGTCGTGCAACGCAAGGTGTAGTATCTATCAAAGTCTCTGAACGTAACGGCCCAGTTGTTGGTGCAGTTCAAGTTGAAGAAGGCGATGAAATGATGATGATCACCGACGCAGGTACGCTAGTACGTACTCGCGTTGCGGAAGTGAGCCAAGTTGGTCGTAACACTCAAGGTGTAACACTGATTCGTACTTCTGACGACGAGAATGTTGTAGGTCTACAACGTATCGACGAAGTAGAAGAAGCAGAGGTAATTGAAGGCGAAGCTGAAGTAGCAAACGCTGAAACACCAGTGGTTTCTGAGTCAAGTGAAGAGCAAGCATCAGACGCTTCTGATAGCGAGCAAGACACAGAGTAATCTTTCACTTCTCTAAGATAGGCGAGACAAAAAACCGAGCCGTTGTGCTCGGTTTTTTATTACCTAAAATTCGCCGGTGACTTGTTTTAAAGCCAATAGCTAAACCTCGATCAATATTGTTTTAGTGAGAAAAAGGTAGAGTAAAAAGGTCGATGAAAGGAGAGTGGAATGGATATCTGGTTACTGATTGCTTTGCTGCTAATGAGCTTGTTCTTGGTGGTGATCGTGGTTGCATCAAACAGAAATACCAATAATCTCAAAGGTAATCTTGTTATCTCACTTGTTGCAATACTAGCCAGCGTTCTGGTTTGGTCGCAGATGAAGCAAGTGACTCCTCAACTCTCTTCTGATGATGACAGTAGTTACACGGCAACAGACTTCCAAAACGAACTTCAGCAAAGCCTTAAGCAAGATCCTAATCAATCAGACCTATGGTTTAAATTAGGTGGTGTCTATATGCAGAAAGGGGAGTTTGACGCAGCCTATACCTGTTACGACTACGCGATTCGTTTAGATCCAGAGGCGCCTTCTGGGCTTTACGCAGCTAAAGCGAGTGCCTTGTATTATCTGAGTTCACAGGCGATGAGTGATGATGTGAAAGGACTACTAAAGC
Source organism: Vibrio sp. 10N.261.52.A1 (assembly GCF_002876325.1). Taxonomy (NCBI): domain Bacteria; kingdom Pseudomonadati; phylum Pseudomonadota; class Gammaproteobacteria; order Vibrionales; family Vibrionaceae; genus Vibrio; species Vibrio sp. 10N.261.52.A1. The sequence continues at coordinate 2,536 of NZ_MCYD01000514.1, read as the reverse complement.
AATCTATGGTTCTTGATCCCAACGATCGTACGGCATTGATGTTGATAGCGACCGATCACTTCATCAGTATGCGCTATCAACAAGCGATCGACGCATGGACTCAAATCCTCGATTCTAACCAGAAAGGTATTGATCGTGTCTCTATTATTCATTCGATCAACCAAGCTAAACAGATGATCCATTAAGCTTGATATCACCTCAAACCTTTAAGTTATTTACTTCCCTGCATCTCAATTAAACCGCCGGCGTTGTGGATCTGTGTAAACCCTTGAGCTTTCAAATACTGGTAAGCTTGCCCTGAGCGGTTACCACTGCGGCAATACAAAACTATAGGCTGAGCTTTGTCTATGCTAGCAAAGTGCGTTGTAACCTCAGAAAGAGGGTAGTTAATCGCATTATCAAGATGCCCTTGCTTGAACTCTTCTGGTGTCCTGACATCAACGATCAGCGCACCTTCCTTTATCATTTCCCATCCTGTTTCTGCTCGTTCTGAGGCGCGAAGTCCTGAACTTAATAGTGCGATGCATAATGCTGAAAGAGAAAGTAAGTGCTTCATTCTTTGTTCCTTGAATTAGCTAAAAGGTCATGTGAAGTTGGGACGGTTGAGCGTGCCCAAATCTAAAAAAACCAGCCACACTACTATAGTGTGACTGGTTTTCTCTTATTGGTCTATTTGGAGGAACTAGTATTCGTAGCTAGCTTCACGCTTTTCAGCTTGCTCTTCCCACTTAGGTACCACAGTGTCTAAGAAGTGTTGCTTCTCAGCATTCATTTTATCCATATCCATTCCAAGCGCTTTTTGAGCCGCTTCCTTGGTTGAGATATCTGGAATTTCGATTGGATCGGTAATGCCTTTCTTCGCTAATAGACGAACAATCTTAGTACGCGCGTCTGCTGCACGGTCAACAGCTGTACCTAGAACTTCTAGAGCAACCTCTGGTGCATGCATATGAACACCATGAGATGCGATAGCGTAGTCCCAACGCCATTGAGCATGGCGGATATCTTGTAAGATAGGTGCCATCTCTTGTTCTGTTGCACCTGCTTCCCATGCTGCGCCGGCTTCAAAGTGAGCGGCTACGATTTGTTTCTCTGCAGTAAGCTTCATGTTTAGCACTTGTGCTTTACGGCTTGAAACGATGTTACGCATGGTCTCTTTAGATTGAGTATGGCAGTTAGCACAGGTGTCTTCGAAGCGGTCAAACGGGTTACCTACTTTATGGTCGGTATAAACGGTGCCATCTTCTTTCGTTACTTTAGGCATATGACAGTCAACACAAGCAACGTTGTTCTTGCCGTGAATGCCTTCGCGCCAAGTTTCGTAACCTGGGTGCTGAGCTTTTAGCATAGGTGCTTTAGAGACTTTGTGAGTCCAATCTTTAAAGCCGATCTCATCGTAGTACTCTTCCATCTGTTCAACACGAGTGCCTTTATCCCAAGGGAACTTAACGCCTTTCGTTGGACCTGTGAAATAGTATTCCACGTGGCACTGTGCACAAACAGAAGCTTGTTGGTCAAAGCGACCCTGTTCTTCGAAGTTCTTGCCGATCGCATCGAATGCACGCTCAACATAAGGACGAGTAACTTTTAGTGCTGGTTCGCCATTCTTAAAGCCTTCGCTCTGAGTATCATGACAGTCAGCACAACCAATAGGATTGACAATTTCACTGCCAAGACGAGCCCATTTACCTTCGAAGTAGCCGTCTTCACCACGCTCTTCAATTACACGAGCCACGTCTGGGCTTTTACAGCTCCAACACGCCATTGGCATTGGGCCAGAGTTTTCGTCGGTTGGTCCGCCAGTACGAAGGGTTTGTCTTACATCATCAACCGCATAAAAGTGGCCGCGGGCTTTGTTGTAGTCTTTCGCGAAACCGTAGCCAGCCCATAGAATAACCATGTTTGGATCTTCTTTTAGTGCGTCTTCAATGGCTTCGCTCTCTGATGTTTGTCTCCATGAATGATATTGATCAGGGTGGTTTTGCTCGAACTGGTCGTTACGAGGATCACCAATTTCTTTTTGTTCAGACGCAGCAAAACTGGTCGCGCTTGCGAGTGACGCGCTAACCATTAATAGTGCTGTGACCGAATTACGTATCCAATGCTTTTTCACAGTGATATCTCCAATATACTGATTTTTATACCAAGCGTTGTGAGTTTGCTATTGAAATTAAGAATTGGAGAATTGCTGTTTATATTAATTCATAAATAAACACATTTTGTTACGAGTCGGATGTTTGCTTGTTTTAGATCAATTAATGGTAGTGACTTTAATCACGTTGAAGTTTATATAACCCTAAAGGGGTATGTGAGTGGTAAGTGGAAAGAAATTAATTGAGAATTATTATCATATATAACAGTGAATTAGCGAGTATGCCCCTGTAATAAATAGGGTGATTGTGTTCACATATTACCCGTTGCATATTTCGCATTACCTAATTAGGGGTATATCCTAAATATAGAAAGCGTTGTGGCTTATCCAAAATAAGAATTGATATCATTTAAACGGTAATAATATCGTTTAAGGGTACTTTTG
>NZ_MCYD01000513.1:0-3801 GCF_002876325.1 Vibrio sp. 10N.261.52.A1 | reverse complement strand
ACTGTTGTTGTGTAAATTTATCTCACTTTAAAAATGACAAGCAGGAAATTGAACAATGAAAATTTGGGATCTACCAACTCGACTCTATCACTGGCTGCAGGCCGCTCTGTTTATTGGCCTTGCGGGATCAGGCTTTAGTGGCAATGGCCCACACATTTATCTAGGACTCGCACTGTTTAGTTTGATTCTATGGCGCTTGGTCTGGGGAATGATTGGTAGTGATACCAGCCGTTTTTCGCAGTTTATGAGCTCACCTCGATCTGCTTGGCTGTACTTACGAGGCCGAGTTCAACCTAAGCCGGGGCATAATCCTCTCGGTGCTTGGATGGTTATAGGAATGATTACAACCTTATTGGTCCAATGCGTAACAGGCTTAGCGATAGCGGGGTTCTTCGACACATTGCCGTATTCAGAAGTCATCATCACAGACGCTGTTTTTGACCTACTCGGCACAGCTCATGCTATTGCTGCACGTATGTTAATCGCTTTTGTCGTGCTGCATTTATTGGCTATCTTGGTCTACAAACTACGCTCAAAGCCTTTAGTGCTCGCTATGATCACAGGTAAACAAAATCAATCGTTATCTACCGCTCATTTCGGAAATGGCACTCAATTGGCTTTTTCATCAAATAGAAAAGCGTTATTGGTGCTAATTGCATCGGTATTAGTTACGATTGCAATAGTTGTTATGTCATAAGAATTAGGGGCTAACCAATGCCAGAAGAGTTTGATAGACAGAATAGTTTTGGATGGATGATCAATGTGATCGCCAACAAAGCGACCAAGGATTTCGATCTTGAGCTAAAAAAACACGGCTTAAGCATCGCATTGTGGCCAACCCTGATGTGTTTATGGGAAGAAGAAGGCGTTACCCAGCGTGATATTGCCGCTAAGTCGAAAGTAGAAAACTCAACGACAACACGAACATTAGATAAGTTGGAAAAGCTTGAACTGGTAGAGCGCAGAGCTGACCCACACAGTCGACGCTCTTTTAGAATCTACCTAACAGAAAAAGGAAAAGCACTTGAAGATGTGTTGATTCCTATTCCGATAAGGTTAAACAAAGAGCTGATGGAAGCGCTTGATGCTGACGAGCAGCAACAGATGATCGGCTTGCTTAAGAAAATGGTCGCGGCAATTTAGCTTAAAGCCAACTCAGCAGCGACCGCTGAATAACACCTTCCAATAGACCCTCGCCCTAGACGAGGGTTTTCTTATTTTCGTGACCACTTGATGTAGCAAAACAGGGAAGCAATGATCACCGCTCCACCTAATAGCTTTTGCATCTCAACGGTTTCACCCAACATACTCACGCTGAGTAATAGTGTCCAAACTGGCTCTAGAATCATGATCAGCGCCGCCACTTCCATGTTCACTGAATGCTGCCCTACTGTTTGCAATAAGTAACGAATAGAAGTCGCCACAACCGCTGAAACTATAAACCAGAAAACCAAGGTTTTAGTAATCTCGAACTCAGGTTGAGCCGTCATTGAAGCGAACGCTAAACCGCTCACACCCACAATAAATAGCTGCACACAGATTGACGCGATAGGCTTAATATTGGTGATCACACGCTTATTCATTACAAAGTGAATGGATAGCAGCATAGAAGCCAATAAGAAATAGAGCTGACTTTGTTCGACGTGCCAACCGTTGGTCAAGGTGAGCAATAACATACCAATTATCGCAATCGGAAATGACATCCAAAAGGCGCGATTAGGTTTGACTCGAAACAGCACCCAAGAGACAAATGGCGCAATGATCATCGCGAGGCTCATGATAAATGCCCCTTCAGATAAAGTCTCTGTCACCGAAACCGCAAATACCCACACCTGTAATGAAGCCGATAGCAGTAAACCCACTCCGCAAAGAGATAGAATCTGCTTAAAAGAGAGCTTGCGAATATGGTGAATACAAAACGGAAGTAGAATCAGGCTTGCCACAACAAACCGTACACCAATGAACACTGGTCCTGGCATTTCTAATACCACCAGCTTAGATGCAATCCATCCGACCCCGGCTAACAGGGTGGCAAATAGGAGATACAATTCCCCACGCATCGCTTTCACGTTCATCATTTTATTCGGTCCAATAACGAAAAAAGCAACCCGACTCTGCCAGGTTGCTTTTTATAAACATTCAACAGGCTCAAGATACTATCTCAATACTCTGCTTCAAGCAGCTGTTTTTAGCCTGCGTATGCTGGGTAGTCTGTTAACCCCTTTTCAGCACCACCAAACAGTGTATTTGGATCGTGTGCCGCTAGCGGGTAACCATTTTGAATACGAGCTGGTAAATCAGGGTTAGCAACGAATGGACGACCAAAACCAACCATGTCCGTTACACCTTCAGCCACCGCTTTTTCACCACGCTCGCTGTCGTATTTACCTGCGTAAATCAGTACACCATCATAAGCTTTACGAACAGCTGCTTTAAACGCTTTTGGCGTTTCAGGTGCATCGTCCCAGTCAACTTCTGCAATGTGTAGGTAAACAATCTTGTATAGGTTAAGTAGCGCTGCCGCCGCTGTGTACGTTTCAACAGGCGTTGCATCAACCGTACCGTTCAATGAAGTAAACGGCGCAAGACGAACACCAACACGGTCAGCACCAATCGCTTCAACCATCGCTTCAACCACTTCACCTAAGAAGCGTAGGCGGTTCTCGATTGAACCACCGTATTCGTCAGTACGGTTGTTTGCTTCTGAGTCAATGAACTGGTTAATCAGGTAGCCATTTGCTGCGTGAAGCTCAATGCCATCAAAGCCAGCTTCGAGCGCATTAAGGGCAGCTTGACGATACTGTTCAACCACTTGTTTGATGTCTGCTTTGGTCATCTCACGAGGTTCAACAACGCCTACAAAACCCGGTTCATCAGTACCGTTATCGATGAATACTTTTACATTTTCTGCTTTCAGTGCAGAAGATGAAATAGGTTGCTCACCGCCAATGTTGTCTGGGTGCGTTACGCGGCCTACGTGCCAAAGCTGAGCGAAAATTACACCGTCTTTTTCATGTACTGCGTCTGTTACCTTTTTCCAGCCAGCGATCTGCTCGTCAGAATAGATACCAGGTGTCCAAGCATAGCCCTGACCCATTGGTGAGATTTGTGTACCTTCCGCAATAATCAGACCTGCAGTCGCGCGTTGAGCGTAGTAAGTCGCCATCATATCGTTTGCTGAGTTACCAGGTTGCGTTGCACGAGAACGTGTCATCGGAGGCATAACAATACGGTTTTTAAGCTCGATATTACCAAGTTGAATTGGTTGAAATAGTGCATTTGTCATTGTCATTTCCTCGATTAACCTAGTTGAATCAGTTCGATTTGGTAGCCGTCTGGGTCAGTAATAAATGCGATGTGCGTTGAACCACCTTTTACCGGGCCGGCTTCGCGAGTCACGTTGCCACCTAGCGACTTAATCTGGTCACATGCTGCGTAAATATCTTCCACACCCAATGCTAAATGGCCAAATGCATTGCCCATTTCATACTCATTGGTATCCCAGTTATGCGTTAACTCGATAGTCGTTCCACCTTGCTCGTAACCAACAAAAACCAAGGTGTAGCGGTAATCATTATTTACGTGGCGCTCAAGTTCTTTCATACCCAAAACTTTGGTGTAGAACTCAATAGACTTTTCTAAATCAGCAACTCGGATCATTGTGTGTAGGAATTTCATATTTCGCCCTTTTTAGCCCAGTGACCCAGGCCGATATAATTGAAGTGGAGACCATCCACTTACCTGATGGGGTCAATATACGAGTTGACTACAAATAAAGGAAATTATCATAAATTCTCAATG
>NZ_MCYD01000512.1:0-8549 GCF_002876325.1 Vibrio sp. 10N.261.52.A1 | reverse complement strand
CAATTAAGCTTTTCTTCATTTTTTATTCCTTCAAAGAATGCTGATTTCTAAGTGATGAATGTAGATATTCTTCTTAATTATTAACCATTAAACAGATTTGGTTGTTAACATAACAATAACAAATGGAGTTTTTGGGAGTAAATGTGAACTATCGTCACTTATCGCTAGTTTCTCTACTGTTTCTGACAGGGTGTTCAGACTACCAATGGGGATGGTATGTACTCGACCCGTCGACGGAGCAGGGGCGAACTAACATTCAGTTTTTGATGGCTGGTTTTAGCGAGACTATTCAGGTTTCGTTGCTAAGCATGTTTTTTGCTATGGCTCTGGGTATATTGGTCGCCTTTCCAGCGCTTTCTAGTTCTCCAATACTCAGGGGGATTAATCGACTTTACGTAGAGGTGATGCGTTCTATCCCTGTATTGGTATTGCTATTGTGGGTGTATTACGGAATGCCGACATTACTCGATGTCTCTTTGAACCACTTCTGGGCAGGGGTAATCGCATTGACCATTGCCGAGAGCGCCTTTATGGCAGAAGTGTTCCGTGGGGGGATTCAAGCGATTAATCGTGGCCAACATGAAGCGGCCGAATCCTTGGGATTGACCTATTGGCAAAAAATGCGATTGGTTATCCTACCGCAGGCATTCCGTCAGATACTGCCGCCCTTGGGCAATCAGTTTGTTTATATCCTCAAGATGAGTTCGCTAGTGAGTGTGATTGGTTTGAGTGATTTAACAAGACGAGCAAATGAGCTGGTGGTGAACGAATATTTACCTTTAGAGATCTATACGTTTCTGGTTTTGGAGTACCTTGTTCTTATTTTGGTCGTATCACAAGCGGTTCGTTGGCTAGAAAAAAGAATTGCGATTCCGAGCCATTAAATGGTTCTAACCCTCAAGAGTGTTTAGCTATCTCCAACAAAAAAGCCTCGAGTACAGTCCCGAGCTCCTGTTGATACTCCTCCTTAGAAAAATCCCCACTCATCTGAGCGGGGATTTCTTTATTTCGAATACGCAACACGTCAACTTATGCAGTCAATGCTTCTTCTGTCTCTAAATCGAATAAGTGACATTGGCTTGTATTGAAATGCAGTACTGTCTCTTCGCCACTGTTTGCCGTACGATCGGCATCGAAAGGCACGCGAGCCACCAGCTTATCTGCACCCAATTTGAAGTAGAGATAAAGCTCGTTACCCATCGATTCGACCACATCAAGCCTGTGCGTTTGGGTATTCACCTCAGATAAGGGCGCATCGTGATTAGCCAGTTGAATATGCTCAGGACGAACACCAAACCACACCCACTCGCCCAATTTTTCACGAGCAATAGCCTGCTTATCTTGTGGCAGTGTCCAACGACTGCCACTTTCAGAGACCACGTTCATCACACCGTCAATCTCATCCAATCTCACCTTAAGAAGATTCATCGCTGGCGAACCAATAAAGCCCGCGACAAACTTGTTTGCCGGGTATTGGTAAAGATTCATAGGCGTATCGACCTGCATGATCTCACCTTGATTCAACACGCAGATGCGGTCGCCAAGAGTCATGGCTTCCACCTGATCGTGTGTCACATAGATCATGGTGGCATTCTGCCCTTCTTGCTTAAGATTGTTGTGCAGCTGCGCAATGCTGACTCGCGTTGAAACTCGCAGCTTCGCATCCAAGTTAGACAGAGGCTCATCAAACAAGAACACATCAGGCTTACGCACCATCGCACGGCCAAGCGCCACACGCTGCCTTTGACCACCTGACATTTCACCCGGCTTGTTATCTAACAAGTGCTCGATGTCTAATGTCTTGGCAGCTTCTTCGATACGTTCAGAGATTTCACGCTTTGGCAGCTTCTGTTGTTTGAGGCCAAAAGCCATGTTGTCGTATACCGACATATGCGGGTAAAGTGCGTAGTTCTGAAACACCATAGAAATGCCACGATCTTTAGGTGGCAGCTCATTCACACGCTTATCGCCAATGTAGACATCGCCTTCTGAGATATCTTCAAGGCCTGCGATCATACGAAGTGTAGTGGATTTTGCACAGCCAGACGGCCCAACAAACACCATGAACTCACCTTCGCGAATATTCAGATCGACACCGTGCACGGCCTTAAAACCATTTGGGTAGGTTTTCTCTACCCCTCTCAGTGTGACTTCAGCCATAACCTGTCCTTAAATCAATTAGTTAAATACTATCTTTGCAATCTATCGTGGACGTTTTAGCCACGTTCTTGCAGTTGGTTGAGCTCAAAATGGGCGACTGACGCGATCACCAGATCCGCCACTGGCTCTAACTCGCTGTGTTGTGCAGTCCCCGTCAGCACGCCGACATTGCTTGCGCCTGCATTGCGACCAAATTCCATATCCGAAACCGTGTCACCAAACATGATCACTTCATGTGGCTCAATACCGCATTGCTCACAGAAGGCATTAAGTAGTGCTGGCGCTGGTTTAGGTTCGATATCCCCATCGGAGTAACCAACATAATCAAACATCCCACTCAAACCCGATTGCTCTAATGTGTAGATCGTTGAGTCTTTGGTATCTGCAGTCGCGATGCCTAAAATCATGCCCTGTTGTTTAAACACACCCAGCTTTTCAGCCACACCAGGTAGTGCTTCAATCCAGCTTGGGTTCTCTTCCACTTCGTCATTGAAAGCGGCTTTGGTCACCTTAGTGAACTCAGCGAGTGAGACATTAGGTTGCAGCATGTTGAACCACGCTGTCCCGGTATCTTCCACTGGGTTTGAGGCTAATAGTCCATAGTTATCAACCACATCACCTTCAACACCGATGGCCAAGAGTAACTCATCAGGTGTGACAGTTTGATTACCCTGATGCTGGTCACTGTAAGATTTCACACGCTCACAAGCACCACGAGAAACGTTGAGCCACATCTTGTGGAACTCTAACAATGTGCCGTCTTTATCAAATAACATCGCCTTAAACTTCATCACGGCTCATTCGCTCCATTAGTTCTCCCCAAGTACGCACTAGGGGTTGGTTAAATTCTGGTTGTTTACCGTCGAATACGGCGTTGATGCAGCCTTCAAACTCACGTTCGTCAGATGCAGGGTGAGTACCGTTCATTAGTGCTGAAGAAAGCTCTCCGCGACGAATATCCACTCGGCACCAACGGTAGCCTTCATCAATATGGATACTTTGCAGCTCATCATTCAGAGCGATTCGTCCAACAATCTCGCCATCCACCACGCACTCTGCGTAGTAAAGGTTTTCTGAGTCAGAGACAGCAATTCGGTATGTTAGTGGCTGGCCTTGAGAGTCGTTGCCCGGTAGCAAGTCACCTAAGTTGATATCAAACTTCAAGCCGCAACGGCGCTCTAGGTAAACTTGCCCATTACGCAGACCAGACAAGATACCTTCACCGCTCAAGCCATGGCTGTAGACGAAGGTGGATGGGTCGCCGTAGATAGAGGGTTCATCAGATTTAGGATTACGTTCATGGGGCTCAAGGTGCGAATCACTGCCGCCAATCGCGGCAATACGCTGACCACAATTCCACATTTCATTAAGAACCAATAACGCCTCTTCGGTCGCTTTTGGTGAAGTTGACCAAGTAGGGTCACAACACACTTCAAACGTAGACACTTGGCCTAGATCCACTTGATCGTAATGCCAGTGCCACGGCTTCATCATTGGGTGATTGATGCCAAGGGAGCTGTGTCCACTTTTCGCTAAACTCAATCCCACTTCCATGGTCGCTTGGCTGCTGTGTTCGACGTCTCTAAGGTCCAAAGACTTAACCGGACCATGCACATTGAAGTGCCCGAGATCGGTCGTGACTTCTAACGCAGGTAAGAACAAGCACTGCTTTGATACTGGCAGTTTAGGCTGGCAGATGTTGTGCTCTGTGAAGAAAAAGAAATCGAGCCCTTGTGATTCCACAATGTCTTTTGCCGCAGCCAAGGTATTGTGACCATCAGAAAGCTGAGTGTGAGCGTGTAAGTCACCACGATACCAGCGAGAATCAGAACTCAGCATATGACTGTAATCAAACTCGATATCGTGATCACTTGTCACCGTTTGGGTCAGTTCTAACTCAACATCGTTATTAACTAACTCTTCAGAGCAAAGTACATCGACTTGATACTGCATCACACGCTCGGTACGAAACTCACCCTCAAGGTTATAAAGCTCTATGAACCACTGGCCCGATGGAATCGCGCCATCAATCGCGCCTAGGCCTGAGTTTTCCGGTTGGATAGTGAGTGACTTGTGCGCCTTTTCAAATAGCATTTTGCCACGAAATGCTTGGTTGGCATCATACGCCGCTGCGTACAAGAATCCTTTTTTCACCGTTGTGCCGGTAATCGTTACGCTGTGAGAACCTGCTGGCACATCAAAGGGGATACGTACTCTGCCAAACGGCAGCTCACCTTGAAATTGGGTCATTGTCTTCACCAAATTCGTCCTACTTGAAGGACTGGGTCAAAAAGAGGCCCACCCGAATAGATGGACCTTGATGCATGCAAAGATAGTTTTGTTATCTTTACGGATTAAGAACGATTCGCTCGGTCTAGTGCACGTTGTGCTTTCTTAGCCGCTTGTTTTAGCGCTTTGTCAGCAGGCACGTTTTGGATTTGAATCTGATCCGCTGCCACCTTCAGCGCATCCATGATCTTACCGTTGGTAGGGTCGAGGAAATCTTTGGTCGCCGTGTTTGCTTGCTTCAACGGAATCAGGGCTTGCGGGTTATCTTTGGTGAACGCTTGGTACTCTGGCACCTCAGATACGCTGTTACGTACAGGGATGTAGCCTGTGAACATTGACCAAGCAGCCGTGTTTTTCGCGTTGGTGTAGAACTCAACAAACTCGAATGCACCTTTTGCTGCTGCATCGTCTGTGCCTTTTGGCATGACGTAAACCAGCGCACCTGCTTGTGGTGCAGAAGGGTTTGAGCCCCAACCTGGTTGCGTGGTTGCTGAAAGCTTAGTGAAGTCCAAGTCACCTTGGTCACCCGATGAACCGGTGTAGCCCAGTGCGTTGTCTTTCATCACGTCATCAATGGTTTTGTACCAGTATTCCCAGCCTTGACCACCGTAGTGAATACGCATGATTTGATCATCGTGGATCCACTTACGGAAGCTGTCCCACACCTCAACCCACTCAGGAGAGTCAATCAGCACTTTCTTACCGTCATCACTGATGATCTTAGCGCCGTTAGAAAATGCCGCGTCAATCATGTTGTCTTGACCCCACATCGGCTCCCAGCCGTAGAAGGTCACATTACCTTTCTCATCACGTTGTGTGACTTTCTCAGCGACCTTAGCCACGCCTTGCCATGTCTTTAGATCTTGCTCGGTAAAGCCGTTATCTGCCAGCACTTGCTTGTTGTAGTAAAACACCTGAGTTGTACCGTAAGCAGGTAGGCCGATGATGGTGCCATCGTCTGCAGTCACTTGGTCTTTAAACGCGCCAATGAAATCAGAGAAGTTAAACTCTTCATCCATGAACGGCGTTAGGTCACGGCTCAATCCACGCCCGTGCATCGCTTCTGCACGACCAGAATCAAGAAGAACTAGTTCAGGAGCCGTTTTCGACGCTAAACCAGCTTGCAGCTTCTGGTAGGTTTCCGTGTAGTTCCCTTGCAACGCGGGCTTCACCACATACTCATCTTGGCTTGCATTGAACTCTTCGATGAGCTTAGTCATCATTTGCTGTGGCTTAGTACCACCGGAATACCAAAAGTTAACTTCGGTTGCCGCAAGAACACTGCTAGAGAACATAGACGCGCTTGCTGCGCCAGCACACACTAGTGCGAGAGTTTTTAGTTTCATTTCCGTTTACTCTTTTACGCCGTTATCGGCGATACCTGAAAGAATCGTCTTTTGACAAATGACGAATAGAATTAACAAAGGCAATACTGCAATGGTGCTCGCCGCCATGATTTGCGACCAGTTCAACCCATAGTTACCTTCGGCAATAAAGTAGTGACGAATACCAGTAGCGATCAGATTTAAATCCTGAGTTGTTATCACTAGGCTCGGCCACATGTAGCTGTTGTAATTGGTAATAAAAGTGATGAGGAACAGTGTTGCGACTGCTGCTCGGCATTGCGGTAAGATGATTGCCCATAAGATTTTGAGCTCACCTGCACCATCAATTCGTGCCGCTTCAATCAGCGACGGATGCACCTTGATAAACACTTGGCGTAGATAGAACACACCGAAAACCGACGCCGCGTTCGACGCCACTAAGCCCATGTGTGAATCCAACAAGCCCAGTTTTGCCAAGGTGATGTAAGACGGAATGTAAGTCACTGCACCTGGCAGCATGTAACAGCCCATAACGATGAAATAGAGCACCGTCTTCGAGCGAAACTTCAGCTGAGTCAGCGCGTATGCAAACATCGCTGAATTCACAATCACCAACAAGGTGGTGAACAAAGCCACGCTAAAGCTGTTGAAGATGTACAAGCCAAACGGCGCGCTGTGAAAGGTTTCGACAAAGGTTTCCCAACGAAACTGCTCTGGAATCAAGTCCAGCGGGTTAGCAAAGATCTCATCATTGGTTTTCAGCGAACCAGACAGCATCCATAAGAACGGAAACACCATGATGGTTCCACAGGTTGCTAAGAACAGGTGCTTAGCCAGTGCGATAAACGAGCGGCGATCCACTGAAGTTTTCTTTGACGTAACCTCTGATTTGGTCGCTTTGGTTTGGGCTCTAACTTTGGTTTTCGCTGTGCTCTGATTCAATACTTGATTGGCATCCAATACTTGCGTGGTCATAATTCTGTCCTTTCAAAAATCGACTAGTAGTACACCCAGCGCTTGCCGATGTAGGTATTAATAAGTGCCAACAATCCAGTAATCAGGAATATCACTAACGATGTCGCGGCCGCAGGTCCCATTTCGTAACGTTCAAACGCCTGTTGGTAGAACAAGTACAGCAAGGTACGAGTCTCACCACCCGGCCCGCCCTGCGTTAAGATCTGGAACTGATCGAACGCCTGCATTGCCGTGATAATATTGACCACCACTAAGAAGAATGTGGTTGGTGAAATCAGCGGCAGCGTTATCTTCAAAAAGCGCGTTAAGCTGCTGCAACCATCAATCAAAGACGCCTCATACAGTGATTCAGGGATCTTGTTGAGTGCACTGATGTAGAACAGCATCGTCCAACCAATCGCTTGCCAAACTGTTACGATAATCACCGCAACCAAGGCTGTGTTTCCGTTCTCTAACCATGGAATCGCACTAAACCCTGCCGACTCCAATAAGTGGTTTGCCAAGCCCGATTTGGCCTCAAATACCCAAGACCACACAATCGACACCGCGACCGTTGGTGTAATCCAAGGCGAGAAGATCACTGCACGATAAAACTGGCTACCCTTGAAGTTTTTGTGCAGCAGCATGGCAAACACAAGACCAAGAAGGATGGTGGGAATCACCACACCAACAGAGAACCAAAACGTGTTGAGCATCGCTTGGATAAACTCGTAGTCCTCAACCATGTACTCGTAGTTTTCTAGGCCAATGAACGAATAATCTGGCGAGATGTAATCCCAATCGGTGAAGCTGATGTAAATAGAATAACCAAATGGTACGAGCCAAAAAGTAAACAGTGGCACCAACAACGGTGCAGTAAATAGCAGTACCTTTAAGCGGTTTTTCATTGGTTCTGAGAAAGCACTCATGGTGACCTCGTCCTTATTTGTATGCGGTTAAATTAAGGGGTTTGTGTGACAGGTTAGTAAGAGCGCCCTTCATTTTTTTTATGGCTACCCATTAGAAAATCTTTCTTCCAGTTCGCCATCTTCCATCTGGTGATACAGCCAATCACAAAAGAAATTCACCTTGGCACTGCGTCTGTGTTTGGTAATCAAATAGTGGGCAGATTCAGCAGGCATTGAGGACTCTGTCGCCAGAACCAGAGCGTTTTTCTCTAACAACTCAGACACCGCAAGCGAACGCACTAACAACACGCCAATACCATGCTTAACTGCCTCTAGAGCGTGCAGAGAGTTACTCACTTCAAGTAGCACCTTAGGTAAAGTCATCTCGAATTGGTTATGGCTCAACCATTGCAGCCAGTTCTCTCGGTAGCCTTTTACTTGCACGGTCGGCAGAGCAGAAAAGTCATGCTCAACCAAGGAGTCTTGATATTGGTTTTTAAATTCTGGGCTGCACACTAACTGCCAATGTTCTTGAAACAGCCGCTCGCAATGGGTGTCTTCGCTTTCAACCTTGCCGTTGGTCAGTTCGATATCGACATTCTGACAAGGGTTGGTTGATGGCCAGTCCACCAGCTGAATATCGAGCCTGATAAAAGGGTATTTTTGATAAAAAGATGGCAGGCGAGGTAACAGCCAGTTATGGCAAAAGGTGTGATTAACACGCAGGCTCAACACGTCGGTTTCTTTTTCCCCGAAGAGGATTTGAGTCTGTAGTTTCAGATGGGCCAATGAGCCAGCAACAATCGGTTGATAATGCTGGGCGGCTGACGTCAGCTTTACGCCTTTGGAGCTGCGTTCAAACAGTGTGGTATCGAGAAAGGTTTCTAAACTTTTAAGCTGCTGACTCACCGCA
>NZ_MCYD01000511.1:0-30862 GCF_002876325.1 Vibrio sp. 10N.261.52.A1 | reverse complement strand
GTACAAACGCTACAACCAGCGCTAGCGACCAATTCTTACTCATCTTGTCATCCTTATTGCAGGTTTTACGGTTTCAACACCATCGGTGAGCTCACCAAGCCAAGTCATGTGATCCATGGTACACACGGGCAAAATGACATCACCTTCATAGATGTTGTTACCAGTATTTTTTAATTGGAAACGTGCTGAGCCCATTTCCATCTCTAAACCGGTCAGCGATAGCATCAAGGTTTCAGAGGCCGCGCCTTCCCACACCACTTTGATTTTTGTTGGGACTAGAGGTTGAGCTGTTTCATGCTCAAGGGTCATAGCAACGCTGTCTTGCTCACACGATGTTGTTGAAAGCATGCAGTAGTCATCTAAGTTGACGTCAGGAGAGTGGCTCTCTACTACCGATTTAAATTGCTCGACTGCCTGTGGTCCATAAAAGCCAGCGACTAGCGCAATACCGAGCGCAGCAACCTTTAATGCTGGGTGCATGTCGTGTTCTCATTTGATTCAATTTACTGACACGTCGCTATTTAAGGAAAGCACCCTACATGCGAAATGCTGCTCGATTGTTAGAGGTTAGTCAGCATTGCGCTCGGCAAACTTTTCTAAGCCAAGAACTAATGCGATGGCAACCAACATCATGATCACAGCCAAGGTCAGTTGAGAAGGCTGAGAGGTGACGGCTTCGAAGTTAAATGGAGACAAGTTCTCTTGAATGAGAGGCACTTGCTCACCTTTAGAGTTGATGCGCCAGCTGATGGTCTCTTTCCAAGGCCAGATCTTAGGCAGCGTACCGATCATCAAACCAGTTAAGAACACAAGCGTGAAGTCGCGGAATGAACGCAATAGCCAAGACAGTACATGTGAGAAAGTCAGCAGTCCGATCACACAGCCCGCAAGGAATAGCGCAAGTACATCGACTTGAAATGATTTAACGGCGCCAAGCACTGGGCCATACATGCCAATCAGGAGCAGAATAAAGCTGCCTGAAATACCGGGTAAAATCATCGCGCAGATAGCAATTGCACCCGCAATTAAGACGTTGATGCTGGTTGGCTCCATTTGCAGTGGCTTAAGCACAGTTATGCTATAAGCGAAGGCAACGCCAAGCAGTAGAAAGACGAATCGAATCATATCGCGCTTTTCTACTTGCTTAAGAATGTGGAAAACCGACACCAAGATTAAACCAAAGAAGAAAGACCACAGTGGAACTGGGTGGGTGACCAATAACCAAGAAATCAGTTTTGCGAATGTCGCAATGCTGGTGAACACGCCTGCGAATAATGAAATTAGGAAAAAGCCATTGATGTGGTTAAACGCGGCTTTGAAGCCTTCGCGCTTCCATAAACCAAGTACGCTAGGGTTAATTCTGCGAATGCTTTCTAAAAGCGTATCGTAAATACCTGTGATGAATGCGATGGTTCCGCCTGAAACGCCTGGGACAACGTCAGCCGCGCCCATGGCCATGCCTTTGAAAAAAGTACTTAAGTAGTTCATTGCTTCATAGAGTTGAGGGTGATTTCGTGCAGTATACAAACTTTGCTGTCAAAAAAGTATGAATATGCTACTAAGAAGGTGCTTTTCTTACTCTCTTAATTGTAAGGCAATACGTTGATGTGAATATCTGCCTAACATTTAAAATACAGTCACTTAGTAATTTATCATTAATGCTAGGGATGAAACTGGTCTCTTATCAATATTGCATCTTGATTGCATTATGCAAATGCACTTTGCAATTCGCATGTAAAATTAGCCGCTTTTATGCGATGCAGGGCTTATAAAATGCCTAATTAAAGTTGGCACGCTAACTGCATAGTACTAATCGACCCTTCTTAAGCCGAGGGTCACCTAGCCAACTGACGTTGTTAGTGAACCTATGATTTGTTCACAAATATATAGAGCCAATCGCGATTATTGCGGTTGGCTATTTTTTTGCCTGTCATTTGGTGTTCTCCTTTTTCTACTCCCGCCTCTATACTTTCAGGCTCTGAATTTCAGGTGAAAAAAAAGCCAGCCACCGTCGGTGACCAGCTTGTGTTTTCTCGAATTTCGAATCCGTTTAGTAACCCATTAACTGCAACAAATTCTCTGCTGTGCTTATCGCTTCTTTACGGTTAGCAATATTGAGCTTCTGATAAAGATTTCGAATGTGAGTTTTGATCGTGGTGCCTGCTACATCCAGTTCTTGAGCGATTTGCTCGTTACTGAAGCCAGAGTAGATCAAGCCCAGTACCTGCCATTCACGTTGAGTGAGTGGGCTGGTGCGCACAAGCTCAGGAATGTTCGGGTGGTTAACCAAGTTTTCAACAAAGTCTTCATCAAAGTGAACTGAGCGGCTGCGCTGCGTAGTCGAGATATCCTTCATGATTTGCTGTGCTCGGTGACGTTCTAAATCACCCAAGCCAGGTTTGTTGCTCAACTTATCTAGAATATGCCCGATAGTGCCACCATCGACCAAGAAGTTACCGACCATGCCTGTTTGGTTGGTCATGTGTAGGGCTTCTTCAAGCAATACACGTGCGCTGTCTTCATCGTTGATTTGCGTGCGTAAAACAGCCTCGACGATCAAGTTTCTATTCGTATCGGTAATCAAGTGTGAGCGCTGTGCTTCGCTCTTTAAGAACGCTAATGCCTCTTCAGCCTCTTCATATTGCTCAAGAATAATGTGAGCACGCACAATGTTTCGCCACTGAAGCTGACAGAAGTGGTTGCTAGCAGACTCCGGTCTTACAGCAACGCTTAGCCAGTCACTGATTGCATCTTTATCGCCTTTCACTTGCCAGAACAAGATCAGAGATAGTGAAGCATTCGCCGTCCAGTCAACGTGGTAGGTTGATTGACGCAGTAAATGTTGGATCTGGTCGATAAACTTCGATGCTTTGTCGATCTCACCGCGGCTCAGTGAAATACGAGCAAGCATTGAGTAACTATGAAGGTGTTTGCTTGGAGAGTGGTGACCAAGGATATCTAAGCCTTTGTAGCAACACTCTTCCGCTTCATCTAAACGGTTCCAACACCAGAAGATCTGTGCTCGTACGCGTAGCAAGAATTCATGCAGAGGTACATATTGCAGTTGGTGCTCTTCAATCAATTTGAACGCGCTGTCTTGCAATTCAAATGCCGCTTGAACGTAGCCTTGAGCTATCAAAATTTCACTCTGCTGAAGAATCGCCCACAGTGCCTGATGGTAAACCTGATACTGGCGAGCCAACTTCTCAGTTTGCTGCATCATGGGTAGAGCACGGCTTAGGTTACCCATTACATGATTGACTTCGCCAACAACCGAGGTTGCCACAATGCGGCTGCGGTAAACCGTGGTATTAAGTTGGCTTAGAGAAAGCTCTGCGAGTTCGAGCGCTTTTTCAGGTTCATTGCTGTTGATAGCAACTTGTGCGCGTAGTGCGTTGTATTGGCCTTGCTGCTGAGTATCGAGTTCAATGTTTCGTGCTTGATACTGAGTTTCTGCCTCTTCTAACAAGGTACCCACTTGATCATAACGGTGCTGACTTTGTGCTAACCATGCGCGTAGCATCGACAGCTTTGGTTCGCTGTAGAGCTGATCGGTCGTGAGCTGCTTAATTGCCATCTCTAGTGATGACAACTCACCTTGGTTGAACATCTGCCAACCGTGTTCGCTGAGGATTTGAACAATCAAATCAGGATCATCGGCGCGTTGTGCGTGACGCAGTGCTTGATGAGGTGTCTTCTGTTTGATCCACGCTTTTGCCGCACTGCGGTGCAGCTCAGCTTCTTGTTGTGGAATGCGAGCTTGGCGCTCATGGGCAAGGAATTCACCAAACAGATTATGGAAGCGATACCAGTTCTTTTCTCCCTCAAGAGGGTAGATGAACAGGCCAAATCGGTTGAGAGATTCGATCATTCCAAGCGCATCTTCGCGTTGAGTAAGTGCGCACACCAATTCATCATTAAAGTGGTCAAGTACAGAACATTGCATCAAGAACTGGCGGGTTTCTTTGTCTAGCAAGTCGAAGACTTCTTCAACCAAGTAATCCCATAAATGAGCATGGTTGAAGTGAGAGAACGACTCAGCAGACTGTGCCAGCGTGCGCTTTTGGTGCTGTGCTTGAAGGGCGATAAGTTGCAGTGCAGAAGGCCAACCTTCGACATAACTACAAATACTATCGGCGGTTGTGTCATCAATGCCATCGGCAACGCGTTGATTAAAGAAGCGTGTGGTCTCTTCAGTATCGAATGCCAAAGAGTCATTGCCTAGTTCGATCATTAAGTCACGAACGCGAAGGTTTGCTGTACCCAGTGGTGGTGTTCCGCGGCTGGTCACAACAAGCGTGAGGTTGTCGGGCATGTGCTTAAGGAAAAAGCGCATGGCTTCGTGGATGTCGTCATTGTTCACCAGGTGATAGTCATCTAACACAAGGAAACATTCCTGATGGAACTCAGACATCTCGGCGAACACTTCGCTTAATAGAGAGTGTAGCGATGAAAATTGTCTTTTCTCTGCCAGCTTTTGCGCATTAGGGCAGGCGTTTTGCGTCGCTTTATTGAGTGATTGAAGCAGGTAGTTGATAAAACGGAAGGCATCGTTGTCACTGTCATCGATGCTATACCAACCCACGTTGGGTTTATCTACCAACCACTGGGCAGCCATGGTGGTCTTGCCGTATCCAGCTGGAGAGCGGAACAGTACGAGTTTATAGCAATCTGCATTCTGAAGCAGATCGAGAACCCTAGGACGCAGAATTGCATTGTGTAAGCGGCCGGGACGAGTCAGTTTCGAAGGGATCCACATGTCGAAGTTTTACACCTATTCCGTGGCTATGGTCTGGAATCTATCAAGCACACATAAAGTGCAGTCCAATGACACTAGCCTAATTACTTAAGTCTTTACTCATATTACGTGAAGCAAAACGACACCGACTATGATCCTCCGCAGAAACCTTGCACTCCTGCATGTTTTTGAGTCTCTACGCCCTTTATTTGTGACTTTTCTCACAAAGTGTGGTGGTTCGATAATGTGACTTTGTTTCTGATTGCACTGTATTTAATGCAAAAGATGATACCCGGAAAATATTTTCGTGATCTGAAACTCAGATTTGACAATGACTCTAATTAGGTCAAATAAAAATCACATCAATCGAAGTTAAGTTATCGAACGAGAGCTTGTGATCTTAGTCACTCCAAGTTTTTGTTCGAAGTCAGAACATGAGAGTCAGATCACTAACCCTATGTCGGTACGCCCCCTACGCCCTCCCATCTACTCCTAGTTTGGCGCGTTAGCGGGAGGATGTTTAGTTTCTGGTGACCATGCACGATATGTCACAGATGAATTAGAACTATTAAAAGCGAGATTTCTGAAATGAAACCAACTCAGCAAAAAACTTTCGATAAAGTGTCGTTCCAAGAAAGCGTTAAGAAACATCTATCTGCAACCTACGCAACTACAATAGAAAACGCAGACAGCCGCGCATGGTACCTAGCTATGGGTCGCGCGCTAGCCGAACTTACAACATTTGACCTGTTAGAAACTGAAAATGACGAGAAAATCAAAAATGCGAAGAGCGTGAACTACCTCTCGCTAGAATTCTTGATTGGTCGTCTAACGGGTAACAACCTAATCAGCATGGGTCTGTACGAGCAGATCACGCATGCGATGGAAGAGTTAGGTCAAAACCTGACTGACCTTCTAGAAGAAGAACGTGACCCATCACTAGGTAATGGTGGTCTTGGTCGTCTAGCGGCTTGTTTCATGGATTCTTGTGCTGCTCAAGAATACCCAACGGTAGGCTACGGTCTTCACTACGAATACGGCCTATTCAAGCAATCTTTCCAAGACGGTCGTCAACAAGAAGCACCAGACGCATGGCGTGGTGTTGAAGGTTACCCATGGGAAGTAGCTCGTCCTGAGCTTGCGCAACACATTGGTTTTTACGGTCATGTTGAAGTTGAATACATTGACGGTAAAGAAGTGCGTACTTGGGTTCCAGGTATGGAAGTAAAAGCAATGCCTTGGGATCTGCCAATCGTAGGTTACGAGTCAAATACGGTTTACCCACTGCGTCTATGGGAATGTCAGGCTATCGCACCATTCTCACTAGCAAGCTTCAACAACGGTGACTACTTCGAAGCACAACACGCGCTAATCGATGCGGGTAACATCACTAAGGTTCTTTACCCGAACGACAACCACGAAAAAGGTAAAACGCTTCGTCTAATGCAGCAGTACTTCCACTCTGCAGCATCTGTTCGCGATATCCTACGTCGCCACGAAGCAGCAGGTTTTGCTCTAGCTGACCTACCTAAGCAAGAGACTATCCAGCTTAACGATACGCACCCAACAATCGCGATTCCTGAACTAATGCGCATCCTAATCGATGAGAAAGGTCTAGATTGGGATACAGCATGGGACATCAGTGCAAACACGTTCGCTTACACGAACCACACACTACTGCCTGAAGCACTTGAGACTTGGTCTGAGTCGCTAATCCAGCGTCTACTTCCACGTCACATGGAAATCATTTTTGAAATCAACCACCGCTTCCTGCAAGAAGTTCGTAAGATGTGGCCTGGTGACGGTGAGAAGCAAGCGAAGCTTTCTATCATCCAAGAAGGTTTCCACCGCATGGTTCGCATGGCAAACCTATGTGTAATTGGCTCTTACAAGGTAAACGGTGTAGCAGCGCTTCACTCTCAGCTAGTTAAGAAAGACTTATTCCCTGAGTTCAACGAAATCTTCCCTGGTAAACTGACTAACGTAACAAACGGTATTACACCACGTCGTTGGTTGAAGTTCTGTAACCCAGGTCTGTCTGCGCTAATCACAGATAAGATCGGTTCAGAATGGCCTGCGAAACTTGAGCAGCTAGAAGGTATTGCTAAGTACGCGACAGACGCGAAATTCCAAAAAGAATTCATGGCGGTTAAGAAAGAAAACAAACAGCGCCTTGCTGATTGGGTTCAAGAGAACATGGGTATCGAGTTAGACACTAACGCTATCTTCGACGTGCAAATCAAGCGTCTACACGAATACAAGCGTCAGCACCTAGACTTGCTACACATTCTATCTCTGTACCACCGTATTCTTAACGAACCTGGTTTTGAGTGTGAGCCACGCGTATGTTTCTTTGCAGCGAAAGCAGCACCGGGTTACCACCTAGCGAAAGAAATCATCTTCGCGGTTAACAAGATTGCAGAGAAGATCAACAACGATCCTCGCATTGGTAACAAGCTTAAAGTGGTATTCATCCCTGACTACCGTGTAAGCATGGCGGAAATCATCATTCCGGCAGCTGACGTTTCTCAACAAATCTCGCTAGCGGGTAAAGAAGCATCAGGTACGGGTAACATGAAGATGGCTCTAAACGGCGCTCTGACTATCGGTACGATGGATGGTGCGAACGTTGAGATCCGTGAAGAAGTGGGTGATGAGAACATCTACATCTTCGGTCTAGAAGTGGATGGCGTACAAGCACTGAAAGCTCAGGGCTACAACCCATATGACTACTACAACGCAGACCCACTATTGAAAGCGTCACTTGATCTGCTAACTGGTGAAGAGTTCACACCAGGTCAACCAGGCCTTCTACGTGCAACGTTTGATAGCCTGCTAGATGGCGGTGACCCATACCTATGTCTTGCTGACTTTGCTTCTTACGTGAAAGCGCATGAAGACATGGGCGTGCAATACAAAGACCAAGCGGGTTGGGCTAAGAAAGCGATTCTTAACACAGCACTCGTTGGTAAGTTCACATCGGATCGCTCTATCCGCGATTACGTGAATAACATTTGGAAACTTGAAGCGGTTAACCGTTAATAGTTTCAACGTAGCCAAGGCAGTCTCTGCCTTGGCTCAATTAGCTTGTGAGCAAACAGATGGCTTTACCGATAGCAATGCTCACAAACTGATTGTCACAAGCTAATTGATTAGTAACAGATTAAATAACAACCCTACAAAATTGAAAGCGTCAGAACGTTTTCGGAGAGAGCGATGAAAGAACAGACCGTATTAAAACAAGTCGCAGAAATGGCAAACATTGCCGACAGTTACGTTAGTGCGTGGGGCGATGAAGCACAGGTATCAGATGAGACAATTACATCTCTACTGGCTTCATTGGGCTACGATACAAGCAGCGATGATGCACTGCTTAAGTCAGCAGAAAGAAAACACAAAAAAGATGTACTAGACCCAGTTCTTGTCTTGCGTGATGGTGAGCCAGTAGAAGTGGCGCTGAATCTAGGTGTGAGCGCTCGTGAGAGTGAGTTCAGCTGGCGTTTAGATACCGAGCAAGGAGAGGTACTTGAAGGCTATCTTCAATCTCAAGTCGTTCGTGATGAGCGTGCAGAGGGTGGCCCTTTAGTGTTTGCATTGCCAAATGATCTGGCATGGGGTTACCACAAGTTAATTGTGAGCCGTAAGCGCCGTAAAAAGCCTTACGAAATGACGCTAATTATTACACCTAAAGCGTGCTTTAAGCAGTCGCCAATCGAAGAAGGCAAAAAACTTTGGGGACCAAGTGTTCAGCTTTACACCCTAAGAACTCAGCATAACTGGGGTATTGGTGATTTCGGTGACCTGAAACAATTGGTGGCTGATATCGCGTCTCGCGGCGGTGACTTCGTTGGTCTAAACCCGATTCACTCTCTGTTCCCTGCGAACCCTGAAGGTGCGAGCCCATACAGCCCGTCTTCACGTCGTTGGTTGAACATCCTATATATTGATGTGAGCTCAGTACCTGAGTTTGCATTAAGCGCTGAAGCGCAACAAACAGTAGGCAGTGCAGAGTTCCAACAGCGCCTTCAGAAAGCGCGTGATGCACACTGGGTGAACTACACCGAAGTGTCTGAGCTGAAGATGAGCATCTTGCCTCTGCTATTTACAGAATTTAGAACTCGTCACCTAGACAAAAACAGCGATCGCGCACAAGCATTCTTGGCGTTTGTTGAAGAGGGCGGTGATAGCCTGATGCACCAAGCGGCATTTGATGCTCTGCACGGTGAATTGCATGCTGAAGATTCTGGTATGTGGGGATGGCCGGTATTCCCTGAGAAATACCGTACATTCGACAGCCCAGCTACTCAAAAGTACATCAAAGACAACCTAGATAAAGTACATCTTTACATGTACCTACAATGGCTAGCTGACTGTCAAATCAACGATGCTCAGTCATTGGCTGAAGAAAAAGGCATGGCGGTTGGCCTGTACCGAGATCTAGCGGTAGGCGTTGCGGATTCAGGCAGTGAAACTTGGGCCGATGAAGGTAATCTTGTGATGGATGCAAGCATCGGTGCTCCACCGGATATTCTTGGTCCATTAGGTCAAAACTGGGGGCTTCCACCGCTAAACCCAGAAGTGCTTCAAGCGACGGGCTACGATGCTTACATCAAGCTACTTCGTGCAAACATGAAGCACTGTGGTGCGTTGCGTATTGACCACGTATTAGGCTTACTTCGCCTGTGGTGGATTCCAAAAGGTGAAGATGCAACGAAAGGCGCTTACATCTACTACCCAGTTCAAGACATGCTATCTATTCTTGCTCTTGAATCTCATCGTTACCAATGTAGCGTTATCGGTGAAGATTTAGGTACTGTGCCAGATGAGATTGTCGATATCTTGGCTGATGCAGGTGTGCACTCGTACAAGGTGTTCTTCTTCGAAACATCAGAAGAAGATGGCGGTTTCATCTCACCTGCTCATTACGCTGAACAGTCGATGGCGGCACTATGTACACACGATATGCCAACACTACGTGGCTTCTGGCACTGTGATGATCTGAAAATGGGTCAAGAGATTGGCTTGTACCCAGATCAAGAACAGCTGAACGGCTTGTTTGATGATCGCCTTGAGTGTAAGCAAGGTATCCTAGACTCTGTGGCATGGCATGGTTTCTTACCTGAAGGTGTAGGCCGTGACGCGAGCCAAGTACCAATGGATTCTTACCTTGCTGAAGCATTGCAGTTACACGTTGCTGCTGGTGGCTCAACATTGCTAAGTGTTCAATTGGAAGATTGGTTAGAAATGGACCAGCCAGTAAACATTCCTGGCACGGTAGATGAGTACCCGAACTGGCGTCGTAAGCTATCGATGAACCTAGACGAAATCTTTGCTCATGACGGCGTGAATCGAATTGCTTCTAAGCTCACAGAAGTTCGAGAAAAAGCAGGTAAATGATGAGTTTGAGTGGCTTTGAAAATAGGTGGTTTTTTGCTTACGGCGTACGAAACTACAACCTTGGTCACTCAATAATGAATGCTCATCTGGTAGAATAAATCGTCGTTATATTGCCCGCACTAATAGCGGGCATTTTTGTATTATATTTTTTGGATGTTTGGTTAGGGAGAAACGTTTTGGAACTAAGTTCGATTTCAAAGCAAAAACAAATATATACCCAACTATCACAGGCTTGTTTCACTGACCCATTTGCGTTTTTAGGGCCATACTTACCTTCAGAGCAAGGTGCATTACGTGTATGGATCCCAGGGGCAGATAAAGTCGAGTTGATTGTTGGAAAGGAACCTCGTATTGAGTTAGAGCGAGAGGATGAAAGTGGATTCATTCTTAAGCAAGAAAGAGACTTGCGTTTTACTCACTATAAGCTCGCAGTTGATTGGGCGGGAGTAGAGCAGATCATCGATGATCCTTACCAGTATCATGATCTGTACGCGAGCTATGAAGACCTTCACACACCTAAAGATATGTACCATCACATGGGGGCTCAGTTTGTTACGCTAGAGCGTGATGGTCAGACAATTTCTGGTACTCGCTTCTTGGTTTATGCACCGCATGCAACAGCGGCTAGCTTAGTCGGTAACTTCAACTCGTGGGACGGTCGCCGCCACCCTATGCAACGTTTGGACTACGGTATTTGGGGCTTATTCATTCCAGACTTGGAAGAGGGCGCTCAATATAAGTTCGAATTAAAAGGACCAAATGGTGAAGGCTTACCTCACAAGGCTGACCCATGGGGTTTCTACTCTGAGCAGTACCCTTCGTTCTCTTCTGTGACTTACGATCACGCTCGTTATGAGTGGCAAGATGCCAAATGGCAAAATCGCCCAGTGACAGAGAAGCGTAAAGAAGCGCTGTCGTTCTATGAATTACATGCTGGTTCTTGGAAGCGTAATGCTGAAGGTGATTTTCTAAACTACCGTGAGTTAGCGGCAGAGCTAATTCCGTACCTCACCGAGCTTGGTTACACTCACGTCGAGTTGATGCCAGTTTCAGAACACCCGTTCTATGGTTCATGGGGCTACCAGCCTGTTGGGCTTTTCGCACCAACGAGCCGCTTTGGTTCTCCGGATGATTTCAAATACTTTGTCGACCAATGTCACCAAGCTGGTCTAGGCGTTGTACTTGACTGGGTTCCAGCACACTTCCCAAGTGATGATCACGGCTTGGCTAACTTCGATGGTACACCGCTGTTTCACGACCCAGATCCACGTCGTGGTTGGCATCAAGATTGGAACTCTTACATCTACGACTTAGGTCGCGAACACGTACGTCGTTTCTTAGTGGCAAACGCGCTGTACTGGTTCGAGCAATTCCATATTGATGGTATTCGTGTGGATGCCGTAGCTTCAATGCTGTACCTCGATTATTCACGTAGTCATGATCAATGGATTCCAAATGTTGATGGTGGCAACGAAAACTATGACGCCATCGCGACATTGAAATGGATGAACGAAGAGGTCTACAAACATTTCCCGAACGCAATGACCATCGCGGAAGAGTCAACAGCATTCCCAGGTGTATCTGCACCAACATTCATGGGCGGTTTAGGTTTCGGCTTTAAGTGGAATATGGGTTGGATGCATGACAGTTTGTCTTACATTCAGGAAGACCCAATTAACCGTAAATACCACCACGACACGATTACTTTCCCGCTGGTTTACGCACACAGTGAGAACTATGTATTGTCACTGTCTCACGATGAGGTGGTTTATGGTAAAGGTTCTATCCATAACAAGATGCCTGGTGATGAGTGGCAGCAAACGGCTAACCTACGCGCATACATGGGTTACATGTACGCACAACCGGGTAAGAAGCTTAACTTTATGGGGGCCGAGTTTGGTCAGACTGCAGAGTGGAACCATGATGATCAACTGCAGTGGTTCTTATTAGACTACGAACGTCATCAAGGTGTCCAAAAGCTAACCAAAGACCTCAACCATCTTTACCGTAATGAAGCTTCGATGCACGATCTTGACTTCGACCCACGAGGCTTTGAATGGCGTCTTCAAGACTCTGCAGAGGCGAGTGTCTTGGCTCATGAACGTATCAGTGAATCAGGTGAACGCGTACTAGTGGTTTCGAACTTTACGCCAGTACCACATGAGCATTTCCGCCTAGGTGTTCCGGCACAAGGCAAGTACAGCCTATTACTCAATACTGATGATACTAAATACAACGGCAGTGGTTATGACGTGAAAGAGGTTGTCGAAATCGAAGCCGTTCAGAGTGAAGGGCTGAATACCTCGATTGAGCTTCGCCTACCGCCATTGTCGACTATTTTTTACAAGCTGAACCCGTAATGTAGTCCGGCACAATGCGCGCGTAGATAATACAAAAAAGGGAACCTTATGGTTCCCTTTTTCTATTTGACAGTATCTTGTTTAGTGCTGCTTGAAGTTCGTAAGGTAGAGCATAGAGCGTCCTACTACGGTTTCAATAATCCTAATAGAGTTAGTTCCAAAGCTCTCGAGCATTTTATTTTTAAATGCACCGTCTGAGCTGATATTAAACTCTTCTGGGCTTTTAACCTGAGATGCATGAAAGAACATCAACTTGATCACGTATAGGAATTGTTCATTACCGAGAGCGTTTTGCCAAGACTGAAGAAAGGCTTCTTCCGATGAGAATTCTAGTCTCTCTATAATGATAGATAGCATGGGTTGGTGCAATACGGAGCGGATAGCACGAGTCGTTGGGTAATAGCCCTGAAGCGTCGTTATACTAACCCCAACTTCTTGAGCAATCCTTGCATAAGTTAGTGCTTCATGACCTTCAGCAAGAAAAAGGTTGAGTACAATTTCATCGTAATGTTTTTGATTTTCTAGCTTCTGTATTTTAGTAATTCGAGACATTTATAAATTATAGTTGTCTATTTCATATTGGGAAAGTCTTGGTATGTAAGGGAAATTCAGGTACGTAAGGCGCGGTGAGCAAATAAATAACGGTAGATTTATACGTGATAGCGTTAAATTAGCTTTAATCACGAGGTTTATAAGTTGTCGATAAAAGGATATAAAAATGGACGCACTGATTGTGCAGCCTTCTTCAGTTGCTTGTGTTTTAGGTATGAAAAAGGAGCTTTAAAGCCCCTTTTTTATTGACGATGTATTTGCTCAGTGCTGTCGGAAGTTCGTAAGGTAGAGCATAGAGCGTCCTACTACGGTTTCAATAATCCTAATGGAGTCAGTTCCAAAGCTCTCAAACATTTTCTCTCGGAATACACCATCTGAGCTGATATTGAATTCTTCAGGGCTTTTAACTTGAGATGCATGAAAGAACATCAACTTGATCACGTATCGGAACTGTTCATCATCGAGAGCGTTTTGCCATGATTGAACAAACGCTTCCTCAGATGAGAAGTCTAGGCTCTCGATTACGATCGATAGCATGTGTTGGTGTAACACAGAGCGGATAGCACGAGTTGATGGGTAGTAACCCTGAAGCGTCGTTAAACTAATGCCAATTTCTTGAGCAATCCTTGCATAAGTTAGTGCTTCATGTCCTTCAGCTAGAAAAAGGCTTAGTACGATCTCATCGTAGTGCTTTTGGTTTTCTAGTTTCTGTACTTGGGTAATTCGAGCCATTACAAATCTCTATTTCGCGCAACATTCTGTAAAAGGAATATTAAGAGTTTCTAAATTAGAATTCAAACCGAAGATGTGAGGAAACGGTTAGTTTATCGTCAAAATCCGATGATTACGGTTTGTTTGGTTAAGTTTTGTTCAAAAGTGAATGGGGAAAATAAAACACCGCCCTATTGAGCGGTGTGCCATTTTAACTGATTGTTTAAACTGATACTAAAATGGATACCAAAACAAAGCTGGTTCAAGAATGCGTTTTGCGATAGCCAATATCACGATTAAACCGATGATAAATAAACAAATAAAATCGATACGTTGTAATGGCGCGTAGCTATACCAAGTGCGAGACTTGTGTCTGCCAAAGCCACGCAGCGTCATAGCATTCGATATTTCATCTGCTCTATCTAGGCTTGAGAAAATCAATGGCCCTAACACTTTAGCAACATTTTTAATGCGTGTAAGAAGTGGCGCTTTCTTAGATAGTTCAACACCACGAGCTTGTTGGGCATGCATGATGTTGACGAAATCCTTCTTAACTTCTGGCAAATAACGTAGCGTTAAGCTCACTGCGTAGGCAATCTTGTAAGGAACACCAATGCGGTTGAGGCTAGCCGCAAACTCAGTCGGGTGCGTTGTGAATACAAAGATCAGCGCTATCGGAAACATGCTCATGTACTTAAGTGTTACGGTCACCAAGTAAAACAATGTCTCTTGGCTCAACGAGTAGTTACCCGGTAATGTTAACAATAAAGTTTCGCTGCCGATGAGCTCGGTACCTTGCTGTGGGGCCAACAGGTACATGAACAAAGCATTTAGGCTCAGCACACTAGCCGTACCTAACAACAGAGGCTTATAAACCCTAACAGGCACTCTGGTTAGCTTGAGTAGGTAAAGCCCCGTTAGGATAAGTAACGTGATTAACCGTAAGTCGAATGTCGTTAATACAACAGTCACCCAAGCTAAGAAAAGAGCAAATTTAGTGATGCCGTTTAACGCATGCAGCGGTGATTTGGTATCAATGTAGTTGATGCCGAATTTTACTTTTGATGCATTCATAGCGAGCTTCTCTCGTAGTCGATGAAGTACTGCATAAATGCATTGGTGTCGTCGATTTTCATCATGGTCGCGAGTTCATAAATACTGGTGGTACAGAGGTTTGCACGCTCTAGAAGCGATGGTTGGCTGAACACCTCAGTCATGTCTGCGTTAGCAATCAGCTTGCTGTCAGCAATGACGATTGAGCGTGTGGTGTACTCTAGAACCAGGTGCATGTCGTGTGAAATGATCACGACGGTGATACCTAACTCGCGGTTAAGCTTTTGGATAAACGCCAGCATTGAGGTGTAGTTACGGTAATCTTGACCCGCTGTTGGTTCATCCAAGATCAGAAGCTCAGGTTCTAATACTAGGATAGAAGCAATCGTTACGCGTTTTTTCTGGCCGTAGCTCAGTGCTTCAATTGGCCAGTGGCGGAACTTACTCAAGCCACACAGCTCAAGAACGTTCTCAACTTTCTCTTTGATTTCCTGCTCTGCAACCCCACGATTACGCAGACCGAATGCAACTTCATCAAAGATCATATGATGAGAGATCATATGATTTGGGTTCTGCATAACAACGCCGACTTTCTGGCTTCTTTCGAAGATAGAAAGCTCTGATAGGTCTTCACCGTTAAGGTATGAAGAGCCTGAATCTGCGTCAATCACACCCATGATAATCTTGGTGATGGTCGATTTACCTGAGCCATTTTTACCTAAGATTGAAACGAACTCACCTTTGCCAATCTTAAAGCTAACGTCTTCGAGAGCGTTCTTTTCGCCATCATAGGAGTAAGTCAGACCGTGGACCTCAAGTAAAGGTTGGTACTGTTTCTCGGTAACTGGAGTCGGGCGCTCGGCAAACCAAGTCTGAACCGCAGGGCGGAATCTTTTGTAATCGAGAGCTTTGAGGTTTGATAGCTTATCTTCACTGGTCAAAGGTGCTTTCGCTGCCTTCAGAGCAGATAAATAAAGTGGTTCACGAATACCGTGTGTTTCAAGCAGTTCAGAAGCTAAGATTTCATCGGGTGTCATGTCTGCAACAATTTCACCGCGCTCCATCAAGATCACTCGGTCGATATCGCGGTGTAGAACATCCTCAAGGCGATGCTCGATGATTACGATAGTCTTGTTGGTTTCTTTATGAAGCTGGTCGATGATTTCGATAGTCGCTTTGCCCGTTTTCGGGTCAAGGCTAGCCAAAGGTTCATCAAACAATAGGATGTCAACGTCATCAACTAAGATGCCCGCTAATGACACGCGTTGTTTTTGGCCGCCGGATAGATCATGTGGCGAGCGATCAAGCATATCTGCTAAGTCGACCATTTTTGCTGTCGACTTAACCAGAGGGTACATATCAATGTTCGACACTAACTGATTTTCCAGCGCGAATGCGATGTCTTCACCAATACTCAAACCGACAAATTGGCTATCAGTATCTTGTAATACTGTGCCGACTTGCTCGGTATAGTCGTGCATTAAAAACTCAGAGATGTTCTTGCCGTTGATCTCTAAAGAACCGGTAACCTCACCTTTAATCGCGTGAGGGATTAGACCGTTAAGACACTGACCTAGGGTAGATTTACCACTACCACTTGGTCCAATAATGACGATTTTCTCTCCTTTCTCTATCCTTAGATTGATATTTTTTAGTGTCGGTTTATCCAGCGACTCATATCTAAAAGAGAAGTTCGAAAATGCTATAGTCATTATCGCTTATGCCTCAGTCAGGTTACGGCTTTGTTTGTTACGTTTAGCGACTGATTTTAGGATCAGCAAGCCAACAACAGCGATCAGAACGGTGTTACCCGCTGCAATGATAGACAGTTGAGTGAAGACTTTAGTAAACGGTTCTGCATAAAGGATGGTATCTAGGAATGCAGAGCAGCCGTAACCGATCACATTACCGGCAAGGGCAAGTACTACAAACAGCGCGAAGTCTTTCATAGGCAAGTCACCTTGCTGAAGGCGGTTTTTGGTCAACATCGGGAATAAACCGATGATCATACCCACAATACCTGAGCCTAATACCCAAGTTAACCATACACCCCAGCCTGCGAATAGGTCTGTTACCCAGTGGCCAATGAAGCCTACTAAGAAACCTACAATTGGGCCGAACAAAACAGAAAACAGTGCTAACACCGCCATTGCTGGTTTTAATGTCGTATTAGCGAACACTGGGACACCAAACATAGGTAAACCACCAATGCCATACAGTGCTGCACCAATGGCAATGACAACCACTGTTTTAGCTGAAAAGTTCATAGGTAACCTCAAATACTGAAAGATAAAAATAACAAAGAACGTATATTCGCCATTTTTAGTAGGTATCTCATCGAGATCGTTTTTTAGGCAAATATAAAAAATAAGGCGCGCATTATACAGTAGAACCCTTCCATAAGGGAAGGTAAGTGTCTAGATGTCTAAAATTCCATCCACATACGCCTATATGATGTAAAAAGCCGTGGTTTGTGGTTAATCAAGCAACAAAAAAAGCCAGATCAGGTCTGGCTTTTCATTCACATTAACAGGGTGTTAAGTCAGTTCTTGACCAACCTATACCTGGCTTAGTGGTCTAGATATAGGTAGTTTTGCCAACTCTTCATGCGGATAAGTACTTTACGCATGATAGATACGTGAGTGAAGCTATCTGAATAAACCGCAACTTCTACTGCTGTACCCATAGGTAAGTGGAAATCAGACAGGTCATCAGTAATGGTCAATTTAACAAATACACGGCCACTAGTACGCAATGCCTCAGTACCCAGTAGCGCACCTCTCGCTTGAAATTGGCTTTCACCGATGGCTGGAATCACTTCTTCAATGCGTCCTTTGAAGACTTTGCCTGGTAATGCTCTAAACAGGAACTCTGCTTCGTAGCCTGGCTGTAAGCGTTGTAACGAGTTTTGTCTAAAGGCTGCAGTGTAGAACTGGTCTTCTGTGTGAACAAAGGTCATCACCGGAGCCAATGGAAGTGGTACCGCCATAACACCCGGGCGCAGGGCTAATTGAGTCACGTAGCCATCGGTAGGTGCTCGAACCACGGTCTGATCCAAGTCAAATTGAGCTTTACGCAATTCAGCTAATAGGCTTAATACTGCTGTGTTCTCGCCACCGATCTCAGAATCCAAAGCAACTTTTGCTCTTTCTAAAGTCGCATCTGCCACTTTTACGGCAGCTTCTGATGCTTTATAAGCTTGTCTGCGAGTATCCAGTTGTTGCTCAGTAAAGGCACCACTGTCGTAACCGCGTTTGTAACGAGAGAACTCACGTTGAGCTTTGTCTCTCTCAGCAATGGCTTTGATTCTTGCAGCTTCAGCTTCAGCAACATCAGATTCCATTCCTAGCGCACCTTGGCTAGCTTCCTTTACTTTCGCTTCTAATCTTGCGACTTCAGCCTCGAACGGAATAGGATCGATTTTAAAGAGGATATCGCCCTTTTTCAGAGGCTTATTTGCCTCTACAGGCACTTCAATTACTTTACCTCTAACCCCTGAAACGATAGGCGTTGTTGAGTAAACTTGGTTACCAATCTGAGTGAAAGGGTGGTTGTAGTTCATCAGTAAGATCAAAGTACCGATGATGATCACACCGCCAAGAACAGCAGTAGGGACAGTCCATTTATTTAGCGGAATGTTGAACACCTTAAAAATGGTGATACACAGTGCCGCGTAGGTCATTATCAGCAGTAAATCCATTACTTAACCTCCTGATTTTGAACGTTGTTTGACTCTTTTCCTGTGCTGCTTGGTTCGGTGTTCGCTTGTTTTAGCTGTGCGATCTCTTCCTTAAGAGTGCTCACTTGGTCGATTAAAATATCAACGCGGTGGTGAATGTCATGCTGCTCTTCTTCGAGTTTGGCAAAGCCCCATCCACGATCTTTGCGCCATAATGTCGCCCAGATCCAAAGAAAAGGCCAGATAGTGTGCAGAGTGAAAAGGCTAACCCAGCCAGAGACATGAATAGCGTCTTGATGAGGATGATTGCGTTCTTTCGCAATTTCATAGGGAATATCGTGAATAACGATGATGCCGTAGAAGATGACTAATGCTACGAAAATCAGCAGACCGAGCGCAAAGTAGTCTAAAAACATAACAGATCCTTGTGATGTTAGATATTAGTTATAAATATAGTACGCTATCATCCAAGTAATTGTTATCAAAATGATTTACCGAGTTACAAATAATGTATTTTTGCTTCTAATGTGAGCGATGTCATTATTGGAACTTATAAAATCACTCTCTAATTTGTTGAGTTATTTCTGTTATCTTGTTTGTCATATTGTCTCAAGAGTGACCGTTGAAATATGCGTGATGCACATAACCACAAGGATAGATACAAATGTATATAGGTGAAATAACAGCGATCGGGGCTGCTATCGTGTGGGCGTGTGCGACTTGGATTTATGGGCAATTTGGGCATCGTTTCTCAGCAATGCAGCTCAATATCATCAAGGGTTTAGTTGCTTCAGTCATGATGCTGCTTGTGATGCCGCTTATCCCAATGCCAGAGTTTGAACTGAGCGCTAATCACTTTTGGATATTGGCAATTTCAGGGATTATTGGAATCGCAATTGGTGACAGCGCTTACTTTGCTGCTTTGAAGAGAATTGGTGCTAATAAGACACTGCTGCTTGAGTCGTTAGCTCCTCCTCTTTCTGGCGTACTGGCTTTGATGTTCTTAGGTGCTGCTTTGACACTTCAAAGTTGGCTCGGTGTCGTCATCACCACGTTAGCGGTGACTTTCGTAGTATTTCAGCCATCTAATTCGGTGAGCGATGATTCAACTAACCAAGCGCAATGGAGCGGCATTGGTTACGGGCTCGTAGCAAGTGTGTGCCAAGCTTCAGGTGTGGTCATTTCTCACTACGCTTTGGTTGCCGGTGATATCCCACCATTGTTGGGGGCGTTGATTCGCCTGACAATCGGCGTGTTTGTGGTGATGATGATTATTCCTTTTGTTGAGCGTAAACCTTACTCATTAATCAAAAGGGATTTATGGGAGATGACTAAACTCGACAAGCTATGGTTACTCAGCGCCATTTTTGTTGGGACGTTTCTCGCGCTTTGGTTGCAACAAATCGCTTTAAAAAATGCTAATCCCGCGATTGCTCAAACATTGATAGCGACCAGCCCGGTCTTTATTCTGGTGATCTATGCGTTGAAAGGGGAAAAGGTCTCAAAGCAGAGTCTCATAGGCACGCTTGCCGCAGTAGGAGGAATATCTTTGTTCTTCTATCAGTGACGTCTTTTCATTAATAGATAAAGCTCGAAGCAAGTGATTGTTTTGCTGTTGGATAGTGCCGAGCATGATTGGTTCGGCACTACTTTAACTATCTAATTACTCAGTGCAGACTTGGTTTCGACCGTTTGCTTTTGCACGATACAAGGCTTTATCTGCTCGATAGAAGGTACGCTGTGTATTCTCTCCCTCACGATGCATCGTGATACCAATACTGACTGTTAAGCCACGCTCACCGAGTATTTCGTGCCAACCAAATTGAAAAATACGTTCACGGTAATTCTCTGAGTGCATTTCTGCTTTTGCCATATCGGTATTCTCAAGAATGACTAGGAATTCTTCTCCACCGAATCTGACACAGGAAGCGCCTCGGAACTTGAAGTATGACCTTAACTCTTGAGAAACACTCACAATTGCTTTATCACCCACTAGGTGGCTCAATTCATCGTTGATCGACTTAAAGTGATCAATATCGACAACCATGAGTGCGAAAGAGGTGTCGTGTAACAGCATGTCTTTTAGCTTCACATCTAACCATCGGCGGTTGTGCAAACCGGTTAATGGGTCGGTGAACACATCTTGTTGTAGCTGTGCCACTGCGTTTTTGTGCTGTTCGGTTGTCTCTTTTAGCTCTCGGTTTTCTTGTTCAGAGAGGATGAGTTTAAGCTGCAGCTCGAATCTCGATAGGCGACGAAGTTGGCTGGCTCCCAGTTCACTGATTGGGATCTGTTTCATTAGATCCGTCTCAATTCGGTAGCCTTTTTTCTCGTAGCTTAGTGCTTCCTGAAAACGTCCTTGATTCATGCACACGTCGCTTAGTGAATCATAAAATCGTTTAGCGAGTACTGGGGATGAGTAAACCTTCATGCGCTTGTCTGTACTCGACAAGATCATGCTGGCGTATTCTTGCTTGCCGATTGCACTTAAACAATGAGCGAGCTCGAGACGTGTCATGGTTGCTAACCAACTTGCTTGCGTGTTGTTCGCAGAGTATTGAATCTGAGACAGGCAACGCAGTGCTTCGTGATACTTCTTCTTTGCACGTAACACTTTTGCTTGGTATAGCAATATTTGAGCAGTCAGTAGTTTGTCGCTGACCAGAATGCTGAGCTCTTCACACTCATTGAGCAGGTCACTCGCTGCAGTAATCCTATTCAGTAGAACTAGGCTCGCCACCATATGAAGCTTGAACTTAAGACGAAGTGAGCGACTACTTATCGCATGGTCAATGCTGTTGATTTTCTGGTAATAGCGGAG
Organism: Vibrio sp. 10N.261.52.A1; assembly: GCF_002876325.1. NCBI lineage: Bacteria > Pseudomonadati > Pseudomonadota > Gammaproteobacteria > Vibrionales > Vibrionaceae > Vibrio > Vibrio sp. 10N.261.52.A1. Next base: position 9,551 of record NZ_MCYD01000511.1, on the reverse strand, counting down.
AGCTCGGTTGTGGTCGCCATAAGCGTCACACAGGTTTCCCATACCTAGAATTGCCATGACGTATTCATCGATATAGCCATGTTCAACGGCGATGGATGATGAGCTAACGAACTCATTAAGTGCCGAAGTGTAATCCCCAACTTCTACCAAGCGATCACTTAGGCTGGTTTTTACGGTCAGAATATCTTCTATATCTGTTGGCAAATTTAATAGATTGAGTGCCAGTCTAAGTTCTTCGATACTGGTTTGGGTTTGCTGGAGTTTAGCGCGATATTCCGAACTAATGATATAGCAGTGCGCTTGCTCGGTTTTGGTTGTCGAAACATGCTGGCGAATATGATTCCAGAATATGATTGCTTCTTCACCTGAAACGGAAGAGGGGTCTAGACCGGCATCGGTGATTTTACTTAGTAGCGTTTCCATCAAACTCTTACCTCGACATCGTCTTCTTCTAGTTGTTCCAGAGTGAATGGGAACGTCAAAATGTCATTGAGGCTGACGGTTGGTTTTGAACCTTTTAATCCTTTTCTATGCCATGGATAAATATCAAGCATGGTGCTTAGAGTTTGGAAGGTTCGCTCTGCGGCTTCGCCTTTTTCAGAGAGCATGAGCGCAACACGCTCGGAACTGAGCCTTGAAATGAAGTCATCTTGATTACATAAGGTGTGAGCGATTTCGGTACAGACATCTAAGTAATCGGGATCGACATGTTGAAACATAATAATGCTGTGATTTGACCGCTTAAGCTCTGTTTTGAACAGAACCAGCTGTTCCCACCAAAAGGTTTCAGACACAACATAAGAGAGATGCTTTTCTGGGTCATACTCGTGTTGGCCACGAATACGGTTGATGAGCTTTCTTGCTCTCTGCTCGAGTTGGCGTTTTGAGCTGCGTGCCTTATCTAAACCCACGCGAGTGGTTTGTTCTCGAAGCATACCGATAGAATATTGACGGTACTTCTTAAAGGCGATCAAAGCGGCTTTAAAATCTTGGTTTTCTTCTGCGACCAAAGATTGCTGATAACAGATTTGGCTGAGTAGCTCACCATTATCAAATTCGTTTGCTGACTCTTCCGCAAGCCTAAGCAGTTCCGCGGCTTGCTCTGGTCTTTTTCGTAGTAACTCTAGACGAGCACGACTGATATACGAGTGCGCTTTCATCCAAACTAGGTTGTGTTCAACTGCCAAGTTGTGCGCTTTGGCTGTTGCACGTTCAGCGTCGTCTAAGCGCTCAAGGCCAAGTAGAGCTAAGCCTCTGAAGTCCCATACTTCTGCGTGCCAAGTGTTGTCTTTATGTTCTTTTAACGCTTCCTCTGCACCATCTAATACTGACAGCATTTCAACATAGTTGTTGAGTAGGTAGTAATCCCATGCGAGAAGGATTCTTGCTTTACCTTCTAACCAGCCAATACGGCTGTTGTTTGCCACTTTAACCGCGAGTTGGTGTGTTGAACGAGCCAGCTTATATTCGTGAGTTATTCTCCAGATGTTACCCAGACCAATCAGGCATTCGATCTGTATTTCGACTTCATCGACCAGTGCAGATTGTTCTAACGCATTGATCCAGAACTGTTGTGCAGAGTAGTACTTGGCTTGTCCCCAGAACTGGAGAGCGTGTAAATGGAGGATTTCGGGCAGAAAAAGGTCGGTATCTAATCGGTTTTGGCGTTTGTAGGCTTCCTTGATGTACTTTAACCCTTTTTGGTAATCCATTAGGTTCCAGCAACATCTCGCCATCAACATTAGCGACTGAATCGCGCCTTCTTCAAACAGAACTTGTTCGGATCTGACGAGGCATTGTTGTGCAATCTCAAGGATCACCAATGGTTCAGAGTCGACGCGAGTTTTGAGTTGTTCTAGTTCTGTTTCAAGAAGGTACTGATTTTTGTCCAAGGCTTAGATCCATAATTATCGAACATATTGATAACACAATCATTATAAGAGTGTGATTTAGGATAAGCACCAATTATCTTTCTCTGAGCACTAAAGGAACATGAATCTTTTCCAATTCTGGGGGATGCCTCATGTTGTTACTTTAAAATCCATGAGTTCCCGAATAATTATCTAGAGCGCTTGTTTTTATGAAAGTAGTTGCTTTAATGTCAATGGGTGCTCCGCTACGCCTAAGCGCTGCGCTGCAGTGAGTCCTTGCTTATCTTGATAGCACAGATTGTGCCAAGCTCTGAATATGTCGAGTAATGGAAGAATGCCGCCTGGACGAAGCTTACGTCTTGGCTCATTGATGAAGCTATCAAAAAGCACCTGAAAACGCTCTTGATAAAACTTGGTTTGTTGAATTGATGCGGTATTAAACCACTGTTTTGGCTCGGGATTACTGCCTGTTAGGTAGCAGATACCTTTCTGCTTATTACCTTGATTGGCAATAGCCCAGCGATCGCGCCACCAACTCATGTGAACGATATCGATCTTTTCAAAACTTTGATCGTCTTGCCAGCCTGCGTCTTCTTCTACATACATAAGGTCAATATTTTGACTCTGGATACGCGGCAAACATACGCTCAGGGCGGCAGATCTTAGTAATGGATCTTGTGGCATATAGATCGCAACGTGTTTGTTCTCATCACACATTTCAAGCACATGCAGGAAGTGAGCATAAGACGTATAAGGCGGTCGAATGAGCGCCCCTTTCGAAGGGTAGCTAAACGTTGTGAGGTTACCCATCGGGTCTTCAACATTGCCTCTTGCCAGAATCACTTGGTATTGCTGTTCAATACGCTCTTTGAGTTTGTCTGATCGCTGAGGCAGTTCAAGATTCGCTTCTGAAGAGTGCTCTTTAGATACAAAGCGCGCCACATCATCATAAGGGTTGTGATCTACATTCCCTGATGGCTCTTCATTTTGTGAGTAATTCACGTGTTGGCAAAGGATATAGCCAGAATGCGCCTCACCCGTTGCTATCCAAACCACTCCGTTGCTACTTTGTGGTTGTAAGCGCTGATAATGGGAAGCGAACTGATAGTCTTTGGCATGATTAACCCATCGTGCATCGATCATCGCTAATTTGCGACGGCACCGGCTAGCGATATGGTCAACATGATCATAGAAAGTTTTAGGGTTGATCTCTAATTTTCTGCAGATTTCACGTACGGAATAGCCCATGAACAGTAAGCCCATGAGGTTCTCTTGAAACTGGAGTTTTTTATTGGAACCAGACCACTTGTCAACAAAGGTTGATTGGCAGTCTTTGCATCGATAACGCTGCCTGTCGCCGCTGTAGCCGAAGGCATGATAAAGATGTTTATGGGTATGAACCGATAAGCCGAAGTTATCGCAATCGTCATTACGACAAGCAGGGAGCCCATCGCTGTGAAGTTGTCTCAGGCGATGAAGTTCGCTTAACACTTCACGATTGTTAAGTAAGGGGGGGAAAGCTCCACATTCACGACAAACCATCGCTGGACGCTTAGGGTTAGCGTGTTGCAAAACATAACGTTTTGCATCGCTCAAGCCAAAGTTGTCACACGCCAATGTTTTACAAAAGTTGAGTTGCAAACCATCTGCATCTTTTGGCAGCTTGTCGTTAGACACGATCTCCCCCTCGGGATTATTTGAGCAGCCAAGCGAACTTGGCTGCGGGGTATTGCTTTTCAAAGTATCGTTAATCAATGATTAGATGTTGATAGCTGTCTCTAGAGCTACTTTCATCATGTCGTTGAAAGATTTTTGACGCTCTTCAGAGCTTAGTTTCTCGCCACGGATGATGTGGTCAGAAACTGTTAGGATTGTTAGTGCTTTCGCGCCTAGGTCTGCAGCAACGCCGTAGATACCTGCCGCTTCCATGTCTACACCTAGGATGCCTAGTTTTTCCATCTTCTCGAAGATGTCTGCTTCAGGTGTGTAGAATAGGTCAGCAGAGAATACGTTACCAACTTTCACTGGCACTTCTTGAGCGCGCGCTTGGTTTACAGCTTCTTCTAGAAGACCGAAATCAGCGATTGCTGCAAAGTCGTGGTCGTTAAAACGAATGCGGTTAACTTTAGAGTCTGTTGAAGCGCCCATACCGATAACAACGTCCATTAGTTTAACGTCGTCGCGTACTGCACCACAGCTACCTACGCGAATTACGTTCTTTACACCGTACTCAGCGATTAGCTCGTGTGTGTAGATGCAAGCTGATGGGATACCCATACCGTGGCCCATCACAGAAACTTTCTTACCTTTGTAAGTGCCTGTGTAACCAAACATGTTGCGAACGTCACAAACTTGCTTAACGTCATCAAGGAATGTTTCAGCAATGTATTTTGCGCGAAGCGGGTCACCCGGCATCAGTACTGTTTCTGCGAAATCACCAGCTTGAGCGTTAATATGAGGTGTAGCCATGGTCGTTCTCCAAAGTTTAAACGGTAATTATAGGAACAGGATTTAATCAATTACCGATTCTGTTGAATTGAATTCGTTTTGTTGAGGCAATATTAGCGAGTTAAAACGAGGCTCCATGAGACCCTAGTCACAAAATGGCTCTACTATTATCGTTTTATTAATATTGATAACTAAATATGTTGAAAGCGTAAAGGCAATCGATTTTGTATCGACAAATTAAAGGTCAGATAAAGGAAACACTTAGACGAAAGCGCAATTGCACTGGTGTTTGAGGCAACAATACATTGTAGAGACGTTTGATCAGCGATAATCTAAACTTTGATAAAGACGGCAAACCAAGGAATTGTATGTTGTATTGCCCTAACTCGACGCTTATGTACTCCATGAAAACATATATACGTAAGATCGCTTTGCTCGCACAGCGAACGACTAGGTTTACTGTGAAAGGGACTTTAATTGCTGCTGGGATTGCGTCGTCGTGGGCCTCTGCGGCAACTTTTGAGCTTCCTCCGAAAGAGAGCCGCATTGTTGGCCGGATACAACAGCATGAAGTTGCTGCAGGTGAAACGTTAGCCATCATTGCCAAGCAATACGATATCGGTTTTCTCTCTTTAATGGCGGCAAATAAAGGCGTTGATCCTTTTCTTCCCCCTGAAGGTTACGTGCTAAGTATTCCTAGCCGCCTCATTCTTCCTGATACCCCGAGAAAAGGGATAGTGATTAACTTGGCTGAGCTTAGGTTGTACTACTTTGAGCCAGAGAAAAATCAGGTGCATGTGTTCCCTGTTGGTATTGGCAGGATTGGACGTGACACCCCTGAGATGATCACCAAGATCAGCCAAAAGAGACCAAACCCGACCTGGACACCGCCCAAGTCAATCCGTGAAGAGTATTTAGAAAAAGGTATTGAGTTACCGAAAGTTGTTCCTGCTGGACCGGAAAATCCTCTAGGTGAGTACGCGCTGCGACTTGCGTATGGAGCTGGGGATTACCTGATACACGGCACCAATAAGGACTTTGGGATTGGTCTGCGTGTGAGCTCTGGCTGTATTCGAATGGAACCTAAAGATATCGAGTGGCTTTTTGAGCAGGTGAGCCGCGGTGAGCAAGTGACGATCATTAATGAGCCGATCAAGATCTCGTTAGAACCAGATCGAAGTGTGTTTGTTGAAGCGCATGAGCCATTAACTCGAAGTGACGGTTCTAAGAAATCACTTCAAATTCCTGTTGAACTGAAGTGGTGGCTTGAAGATGCAGATTTGCCTAACTCAAAAGCCAAAGCGGTTATCTTTGCGCAAAATGGTGTACCTGTTGAAATCGCTCCACCGGTGATTGAGTTTTAACGCACTTCTTCTTGTCTGGGGCAGTTTGCTCTACTAGATTCGCCAATTCTCCCTAAAAAACAAAAGCACCACATCTGTGAAGAGGTGGTGCTATCAATTTACTGCTTTTGCGACTTATTTAATCTACAGCTTAATCGCGCTTAAATATCAAACTACTTAGTGTAAGACTCAGCGATGTTGTCGATACGGTCGTTAGCACGATCCGCTTCTTCTTTTGCTGCCATAGCGGCTTCAGAAGCTTCTTGAGCTTTCATTTCTGCTGCTGCTTTATCACTCTTAAGTGCTTCAACTTCACTTGTAAGCTGAGCGACTTGGTTAGTTAGTTGATCCATTTCTGACACTGCAGCTTCTTCTGGCTCTGAAGAACAACCGGCTAGAATGAAAACTGAGGCTGCAGCGGCGATTAACGTCTTATTCATAAGAACTCCTTGCTTATTTAACATCAAAAGATGCGCTATACATTCTTTATCATATAGTCGCTTCATTAATGATTGTAGCGACTAATTTTTTAAGCGCAAAAACAATAACTAAAGAAATTGCTAAATTTTTGAGGTAATTAGCTGAGCATCACGTTCTGTCTCACTTATGAGATGGCTTATTTTGAAGAGCTTTGTCTCGCGTTTAATGGAGGCAGCCCTTTGTTGTCAACGCATACAATGCTCTAAACAACTTTGTTAGTAAGGATAAATTTACTGTGATCTCTATCCTTATAAAGCATTTTCGCGGTATCATGTCGCGTTAAAATAATTTTATTCAATACCATCATGACTGGAGAGTCCTTTGCACTTTAAAGATTTAGGCTTAGATAACCGCTTACTGAAGAACTTAAAACATTACGACTTTAAGAAAGCGACAGAGATCCAATCGAAAGCGATCCCTGTTGCTATTGCCGGTAAGGATCTATTGGCTTCATCAAAAACGGGTTCAGGTAAAACATTGGCGTTTGTTTTGCCGATGATTCACAAAGCATTAAAAACCAAAGCGTTTTCTGCTCGTGATCCTCGTGGTGTAATCTTGGCTCCTACTCGTGAGCTGGCTAAGCAGGTATATGGCGAACTACGCAGCATGCTGGGTGGTCTGTCTTACGAAGCGACTCTTATCCTGGGTGGCGAGAACTTTAATGACCAAGTTAAAGCACTGCGTAAATACCCTCGTTTTATCGTAGCGACTCCTGGCCGTTTAGCCGATCACCTCGAGCACCGCTCGTTGTTCCTAGATGGTGTTGAAACACTGATCCTTGATGAAGCAGACCGAATGCTTGATCTAGGCTTTGCTCCTGAACTACGCCGTATTGCTAATGCTGCTAAGCACCGTCGCCGTCAAACCTTGATGTTCTCTGCAACGCTTGATCACGCAGAAGTGAACGATATTGCTAATGAGATGCTAGACGCACCTAAGCGCATTTCAGTGGGTGTTTCGAATGAGCAGCACCTTGATATCACGCAGAAGTTCTACCTGTGCGACCATTTGGACCATAAAGAGGCGATTTTAGACCGCGTTCTGGAAGAGGCTGAGTACCGTCAGGTTATGATCTTCACGGCAACTCGTGCTGATACTGATCGTCTAACCGACAAGCTTAACGAGAAGAAGCTAAAAGCGGTTGCACTGAGTGGTAATCTAAACCAAACGCAACGTAATGCCATCATGAGCCAGTTTGAGCGCGCGGTTTACAAGATCTTGGTAACAACAGACGTTGCTTCACGTGGTATTGATATTCCAAACGTAAGCCACGTTATCAACTTTGATATGCCTAAACACACTGAAGAGTACGTTCACCGTGTTGGTCGTACCGGTCGTGCTGGTAATAAAGGTGATGCAATTTCTTTGGTGGGTCCAAAAGACTGGGACAGCTTCAAGCGTGTTGAGCTTTACCTGCAGCAAGACCTTAACTTCTCTGTTCTTGAAGGGTTAAAAGGCAAGTTCAAAGGCATCAAGCCTCGTAAGCCAGCCTTCAAGAAGGGCGGTCCAGCTAAGAAAGCGGGCAAACCTCAAGCAAAGAAGACAGCGAAGAAGCCAGTTAAACGCGATAAGAGTTTCCACCAAAATGTGGCTGTGGGTGATAGCGTGTTTATCCCTAAGAAAAAAGTTGCGCCAAAAGTGGACGACGAGTAATTTCTTGCGAGTCAAAGCGCCTCTGCTGATAAAATGAATACAAATAAAAACCGCCTATACAGGCGGTTTTTTTGTATCGATGTTTCTCTGCTTTTCCCTAGCCTAACTCAAACTTCGCTCACGACCCGCTTCGAAGAGCTGGGTATAACAGTATTTAAGTACATTGACTTCCGTCGACAACATTGAGTTAGCGATAAAATGTTGATCGCGTTATGGGGCGAATAGTGTCATCCCAGGCAAATTTTACTAGTCAAAGTTAAAGGTCGATAAATGAGTCATGAGAATATGCTCTGCGAGATATTTGTGTACTGCGGTCGTAGGATGAGTTACCCCCCAAAAGACATAATGGTCTGAACCATAGGCCGCACATTCATTGGTAAGGTTATGCTGGTAGAGATAATCGGCCGCAGAGTGACGTTGGATGTCTAAACAGGGTTCAGTTGCGTTTTGGAAACCATGTTGCTGCGGGTTTTCGGTAATGCTATTAAATAGAGTATAAGCATCGAATAGAACGATATTGAGTCCTCTTTGCTTGTAGTAGCTCACCTGTTCTTCGATAAAGAGATTAAACTCGATAATCTTACGTCTTACGAGCTCTGTTTCCGCGTCGCTCGTATACTTAAATTGCGGTGCCTTAGTTGCGTCTGGGAGTGTGAATAGCAAGATGTTTTGAGCGCCAGACCCTGTTAGCCGAATAAGAGCGCTACTAAAATCGGCTTTTACATCGACGACAGAGCGATCGTAATTCATAAAGTCGTTGAGTCCAAACTCTAAAGTAAACAGTGAGTTTTCTGGTTTGTAGTTTTTAGCTGCTTCCATGTATTTTAAGTATGACGTGACTTGATCATATACGCCTTTGAGAACGCCATACTGATTTGTGCCTGCTGCTCCACCAACTGCCCAGTTGTAAAGAGGTATATTTTTCTCTTTTGCCAAGTATTCAGTCCAGACCAAGCCGTTTGAGAAGTGACCTAAGAACCACGAGTTGGGATTTGGAAACACCCACTGCGAGCCGTTGAATAAGTTCCCAGTGTCAGAAAGGCTATCTCCAAATGTAATGATTCGATTAATTTGATTCTCTTGCCGTTCTTCGTCATTAGTCCATATCGAATGGTTGTAGGAGAAGCGACTGTCTGCTGCAAAATACGTGATATCTGCGGCATCATGCTGAAGGTCTAGGGTTTCATCACAACGTTGTTTAATTTCTGATTGCGGAGTTTCACTGAAGAACATGTTTTTGTAAGAGGAGGGTGACCACCAATATCCTTCAATGGTGTAATAATTGCCCTCTTTGTCTCTTGCCCATTTCCAATCCGTCGCGACCGAGTCATTTGATATGTCAGATCGGTACCAGCATCTTACGTATGTTTGTGTATCAAGCATCTGTTCTTGTGTTACTTCGTCGTGCATTGTTGAGTCTAAAGGCATTGATGTCTCTGCCTGAGCTGATGCAATTTGGGGCATCGTCAGCGCAAATACCAAGATCATTTTCTTCATTTTCGAGTACTCATTTAACAAGGGTTGTGTGTTTAATTACTTGATTGTTAATAATTAGAATCAATATCATTTTAAAATGTATCGAGCATTACTCGCTGTTGCGTCAATAACTCATATGAAGCACGTGTAATAAGTGTTACATAGATCCAACTTTCAACGAGTTTACGTTTATTCATTTTTCTTTGGGCGCAACCCCTTACCCGCATTTTTAATACTTCACTATTAATGGTTATGTTAATTAATCCTTATTAATCAATTG
>NZ_MCYD01000510.1:0-7664 GCF_002876325.1 Vibrio sp. 10N.261.52.A1 | reverse complement strand
GTATAGGTCTGACCAGTTGAATTATCACAAGGAGTGGGTTTGCAACTGCATACCATTAAAGGCTATATCCAAGACATGTATTTGGTCGAGTATCCGGACAAATTACTGTTGCTTGATGGCGCATGTCGAGCAGACATCCCGCATTTGAAGACTTTCATTGAAACCGAACTTATGCGTGATTTTTCTGATCTCCACACGGTTGTGGTGACACACATGCATCCTGACCATGCAGGGGCAGCGCACAAGCTCAGAAAGCTCACGAGCTGTAACTTGGTGGCAGCAAACCGAGATAAGGATTGGTATCACGGTATCGATGGTATCTTGATGCATTTGACCGATCTAACATTAGCAAGATGGATGGCAAACCGCTTAGGAAAGCCGAAAGCGAACTTGTGGTATTCAAGAAAGTTAAAGCCGGACTACAAACTGTCGGATGGTGAGAGCATTCCGGGTTTTGATGATTGGTTGGTTCTAGAAACCCCGGGCCACACCGACAGAGATCTTTCTGTTTATTGCCCATCTCACAGCATTGCCTATGTGGCAGACCTCATGGTGGAAGTGAAAAAGAAGCTGATTCCGCCTTTCCCTATCTTTCACCCTAACAAGTACCGAGAGTCAGTATCTCGCATCTATGACTTGCAACTTGATACCTTGCTGGTGGCGCATGGAGGACAAGTCGATTTTAGTCAGACAGCTTTTGAACACTTATTGATGAGCGCCCCAAGAAGACCGGTGACACATTGGCGGGTAACCAAAATCAAAGCCAAGAAACTGTTGTTATCGATTTGGCGTTTTGGTTTTCAATCTCATGGTAAATCTAAGAAATAGATCAGCCAAAAGTGGCAACTCGAAATTAAAGAATTGAAAGCAATAAGGCCAGTCATGAGACTGGCCTTATATCGTTGTGACGAGCTTTAGTTATAACCTGTGGAGCGGTTACGATGACTCGGATTAGTGAGTCAGCAGGAATTCACCCGCTGGATCAACAATCACTTTGTCACTCATGCCTTGACGACCAAGCAACATCATGTAAGTCATGTCTTGACGGTTGCTTAGCGTGATATCGATAGGCCATTGTTGGCCACCGATTCTCAGCATGGTCTCAATCACACAACGGTGTTCAACTTCGCCGTTAGATGATTTGATTTTCTTACTTGTTTTCAGTTTCGCCTTGCAGCGCACAGTCTCTTCTAGGTGATAAACGTCTGGGTGAAGATCAAACTCAACGAAGTTCTCACCGTCTGTTTTTACACATAGTAGATTGTCTACGTGTAGAGAAGAGGTTTTAGCCCCTGTATCAACACGTGTATGTAGTCCAGTTATCCCTAACTCTGGTAAGCAAAGTGCTTCGGTATTCCCTATGATCATTTTATTGTTCATTTTCTTTCCAATCATGAGTTAACGGTATTCAATCAGCCCTTGCCACGAGTACGGTTAGCGTTTGGCTTTGCATTTTTTTCGATGAACTCGAAAATCATGTCTGCTACATCTTTACCCGTTGCTTTCTCGATGCCTTCTAGGCCTGGAGAAGAGTTTACTTCCATTACCACTGGGCCGTTCTTAGATTGTAGAATATCTACACCACATAGGTTTAATCCCATGATTTTCGCTGCATTGATTGCTGTTGCGCGCTCTTCTTTGGTTAGTTTAACCAGTTGAGCAGTACCGCCACGGTGCAGGTTAGAGCGGAATTCACCCTCACCAGCTTGACGTTTCATTGCAGCAATTACTTTGTTGCCAACAACAAAACAACGGATGTCTGCGCCATTTGCTTCTTCAATGAACTCTTGAACCAAGATGTTCGCTTTTAGGCCCATGAACGCTTCGATAACGCTTTCTGCTGCTTTGTTTGTTTCAGCTAGAACTACACCGATACCTTGAGTACCTTCAAGTAGCTTGATCACAAGTGGCGCGCCACCTACGTTTTTGATCAGGTCTTGAATTTTGTCTGGGCGGCTAGCGAAACCTGTTTTTGGTAAGCCAATACCTTTACGAGACAACAGTTGTAGTGAGCGCAGTTTATCGCGAGAACGACTGATAGCTACTGACTCATTGATACAAAAAGTGCCCATCATTTCGAATTGGCGAACAACCGCAGTTCCGTAAAAGGTAATGGAAGCGCCAATACGTGGAATAACAGCATCGTATTGAGGTAGCTCTTCACCCATGTAGCGAATCTTCGGATTGTTACTCGCGATATCTATATCACAGTGCAACGTGTCGATAACATCGACCTGATGACCACGTGCTTCTCCAGCCTGCTTTAGACGAGCGGTAGAGTATAGATTTTCGTTACGAGAAAGAATTGCGATACGCATGGCGTTTCCTTAGTTAATACCTGATTGGTAACTGCAAAATTATTTAGTTGTTAGCTGAGCTTTCAGTTTTTTCTGAGGCTCCTTGCTTGCTTCGGGGCGAACCTTAAGGCTTTTTGTTTAACTAAGAAAACGAATTAAATTTGTCGAGTCGACAATGGAAATTTATCGATTGTGTGAGCTATTGGTACAGCAGGCTTGAGAGGGGATTTTGAAAGGAAAAGCGAGTTGAGACCTAACTCATATTGGGGGTAGGAGCATATTAGGCTGTACTCAACTCGCGTTTACTCGGTGCTAAAAAGTGTACTAATAACGCCAGTTACATAGATCTATAAGTGTTCGTAGTGCTTCTCTTTCGAGCTTACTGCAGGTGTTTTTTAGCTTGTTAAGATAGTATTTTCTCATGGTCATTACTCTCTCTGGTTAGGCTTTATTTACAACCTATGATTTGTTGCTGACCCGTTCATTATGGTTAATTAAGGGGAACTAAAAAACAGATAGTATTTTTATTGGTTGTTCCTGTTTTGGTCATATCGCACTACTTTTTTAAGATTGTGTTTTATAATGGGCTTAATTAGGAAGAGCTATCTTTAAAAGGTTCATTATTTGTCTGATCTAAACATGATGCGTTACTACACACGGCTAGAGTCGCTCGAGCCAAACATTTCTCATTCAGTCACCCTAACCGAAGTAGCGGATATGCTGTTTACAAGCTTGCGTCACGCTCGAACCTTACTTGGTAAGATGCATCAAGCTGAATGGGTGGTGTGGGAGCCAAAAGTTGGCAGGAATCAACGCTCTAACTTAACACTGCGTTTTAGCAATTCAGAGTTGGCACAGCATGTTGCAAGTAAACTGATAGAGCAGGGCAAGTACGAAAAAGCACTTTTCATATTGGATAATGACCGCGCTGTGTTTGGTTCTTTACTGCAAGAAACTTCCGGCGCGACCATGCGTGAAGGGCTGCTGCACGTTCAATTAACCTATAAGCGTAAGTTTGAGGATCTGTTTCCGCACCATATACACCGCAGTAGCGAACGATTTTTGATCAGACAGGTTTTTAGCTGCCTAGTGACGTGTAATGGTAAAGGTGAGTTAAAGCCTGAATTAGCTCACCATTGGGAATATGACACCGAGCAACTGGTTTGGACTTTCTATCTGCGCCCCGGTCTGACTTTTCATGATGGTCAGCCAGTAGATGCCAAGCAGCTGGTTGCTTTGTTTACTGCTTTACAAGCTCTGCCTTTCTATCAAGCTGAGTTGGCTCATGTCTCTTCCATTTTCAGTGAGCAGCCATTAAGGATCAGTTTTAAGTTAACCCAAGCGGATACTGGCTTTGCGGGTTTGTTAGCTGGCGTTAAGTATTCGATTCAACCGGCAGCACAGGTAACCCGTGAGCCTTCACCATTAAATTCAGCTTTTCATGCTGTGATTGGTACTGGCCCTTTTAGAGTGGTTGAAACCAACAGTGAGCGCATCAAGCTCTCGGCATTCGAACACTTTTACGGTTGTCGCTCTTTAACCGATGAGGTGACCATTTGGCAGTTTGAAGAATCGATGACTGGAAGCGCTCGATTCGATGACAGCCAAATGCAGGTGTCACCGTATGAAGATTCGGCCTGTTTTCATCAATTAGGGAAGAGCGACACTGAGTTAGTGTCTGCTGAAACAGATGGGCTTCGCAGTCGAATCGAAGATGGTTGTCTGTTTATTCTATTTAACCAAAACTCAGCGGCTAACTCGTTAAGTGATGAACAACGTAAGTACCTATCATCACTTGCAAACCCACAGGCTATTTTGACGCAACTTGAGCAAAACCAAGGCTTATTCAGTGTCTCTTTGGCTCAGAACATATTGCCAAGTTGGCAGAAGCTTTATCGAACGCCCTCTAGAGAGACTGAGTTGCCTAAGAAATTGAGCATTGCGGTTTATAACTACTATGCCCTCTATCGATGTGCTATTTCGGTGTCAGATATTATTCAAAGACATGGTGTGGAAGTTGAGGTGAATACCTACAGCTTTCGAGAATTAGCTCAGCTTTCTCAGCGAGGTGATTTAAAAGAAGACTTGGTGCTGTGTAATTTGAACCTCGATGACAATGCGCCATCTTCGTTGTTCTCGTGGTTGATGAATGACCCTGTATTGCATTCCGCGCTCGGAGAGATGAACAGTGATTGGCTCAAGCAGCGCTTAGATCAGCACAAAGCAACGGTTGAATTGCCGAACTATTTGGCTGAGTTGGAACCAATTGCATCGACACTGATTTCTGATTATTGGTTAGTCCCGATGTTCCATCACTTACAAACCGTGCGTTTCCAAGGGATTCTGAAAAACGTAGCCATCACCAACTGGGGATGGCCAGATTTCAAGAATGTATGGTCTGCTGACTAACTTGAGTGGGAGTGGTCAGCGTATTTCGCGTTCCATTGAAGCTAACATTTAAATTGAGAAACCAAACTCGTTAAATGCATGGCCTTAGCCCGTAAGTGTTGGCACTCCTGAGCCGTTTTCTCAATCATGCTATCGCTCTCCCTGGCTATTTCAGAAATGCCAGAGATGTGCGGTGAGATCTCGTTGATGACGTTAGATTGCTGGCCCGTTGCTGAAGCGATCTGCATGTTCATGGCATTCATCTGATCGACACTATGAGAAATGCTCGAGAGTTGTTGCTCTGAGTTGGAGGCTTCGACCTGACACTTACTGCCAAGTGTGGTGCTGGTTTCGATGGCTGTCACGGCTTGTTGAGTACGCTGCTGAAGCTTTTCAATAATACCTCGAATCTCTTCGGTCGACGCTTGGCTTCGTGAGGCGAGGGTTCTTACTTCGTCAGCTACCACCGCAAAACCTCTACCTTGTTCGCCTGCGCGAGCGGCTTCTATCGCTGCATTAAGGGCTAGTAGGTTGGTTTGTTCAGAGACACTGTTGATGACATCTAACACGGTATCGATAGAGTTCGCATCTTGAGCGAGTTGATTGATAATTTCCGTTGTGTCATCGAGCTGCTTGTTCATATGTTCGATGCTTTCTGAAGTGACAGAAACGGAGTTTTGACCAATGCTGATTGCACTCGCTGCATGTTGTGCACTGTCGGCGGCACCATTAGCGTTTTGTGCGATTTCGTCTGAGCTGGCACCCATCTCATGAATGGCTGTTGCAACTTGTTCGATCTGGCTGGTTTGTTGTTTGATGTCTTGCTCCATCGACTGCGCCATGTGATCGACACCTTGGATAGATTCAGATATTTGAATACCCGTGTTTGAGACATCTGTGAGTAAATCACTCAGATATTGCACGAATTGATTGTAGCCTTTGGCGATTTGTCCTATTTCGTCATGTCGCGAATCATCTAAGCGAAAGGCGAGATCGCCACCGCCTTTCCCTATCTGTTGTAATCGCTCGGCTACTTCCACAAACGGCAGCAAGAGCTTGTTGGTCGCCCATGCTGCGATCGGCGTATAAATGGCTGCAATGAGCAGAGCCATAAAGATGATGGTTTGGCTAAAGCCGTTTAATTCACCTAGTACGTCTTGTTTAGGAATTTGCGTAATTAGAGTCCAACCTATACCTGGCATCGCTTTGGAACCAAGAATTTGCGGCTGACCTTCGACGATAGCTTCATGAACGACGGTTTGTTTACTGCCGATTAACTGATCAGCTTTAATTCCTACAGAGTCTAGTGAACGTCCAATCAGATTTTTATCTGGGTGAACCTTGATGATCCCCTCTTGATCGACAAGAAAAACAATACCGCTTTCTCCGACGCTATAGTTGCTGATCAGTTGAGTAATACTTTCCAACGTTAAACCTATACCTGTGACGCCAATACGTTGACTATTTCGAGTGACCACATAGTTAACAAACAGTGCTGGGATTCCAGTGGCTGCGTCAATATCCAAAGAGAGTTCAAATGGCTGATTTGACTCGATGAATCGGTAGAACCATTGGTCGCTTTGTTCATTGGTAGAGATCGTTTTCAGCACGCCATTATGGGTATAGTAAGTGCTCGCTTCGTTGGAAACGTAATAGGCACTGATCGCGTTGAACTCATTTTTAACAGATTGAAGATAGGTTCGAAGCTCTTGTTCCGAAAGTCTGGTTTGCTGCATTAAAGGCGAAAGCGTCATCATCTTTGATGCAAGTATAGGCGTTTCCAACTTGAGGTTTATTTCATTACTCACCTCGCCGAGTGAAGCTGGTAATTCTCGCTCGAAGGTTCTATCAATCAAAATAGCCCGGCTTGATTGAAATGAATACACTCCCATCACGCTAATAATGGCAAGAGCAGCGACGATTGTCGCCAGTATCGCTTTGGTTCGTATAGTCAATTGCAATTTAGATTCCCTTCTAAAAAGATTCAATTCCATTTGTAAATGCAATGTTAATTGAAACCTGACTTTCTGGTCAATAAATGAAGTATAGAAATGAGTGCTGTGCGATATTTGTACAGATTTAAGATATCCACATTGGTCTGTGCTCGATATACGGAGTGCTTCTCTTCTAAATTTGATGAATAAAAAATTACACTCACTGGTTTACTTTTGTTTTTTGGTATGTAAACTAATCAGTGTAGTTTTTGAGTTGGGTTTTCCCAACGGTTGAAGAGAGACTAATGAAAAAATATCTATTTCCGATTTTAGGAGTACTTGCCGTGGTCGCTATCGTAAGCACAGGTTCACAATCAAATGACAATCTAGATAAGCTTCCGAAGAAGTTTGCTAACAGTGAGTTAGAGTACAAGTCGGGCATGTCTGATATTTTTTCAATCTTGAAGGCGTATGTAACTGTAGAAAGAGATGATCCAGTGCCACGAACCGCATTGCCTCTCGTTCCCATGACAGCAGAACAGCTGATTGAAGAGCAAGAAGACGTTGCGTACCGTTTAGGTCACTCAAGCGTGATGATGAAGCTCGATGGTAAGTTAGTGATGACTGACCCTGTGTTCAGTGATCGCGCATCACCAGTCCAATGGATGGGACCAAAGCGCTTCCACCCGACCCCTATCTCACTGCAAGAACTACCTAATATCGATGTGGTGGTTATTAGCCATGATCACTACGACCATTTAGACAAAGGTGCAGTTAAAGTATTAGCCGACAAAGTAGGGACATTCTTAGTGCCATTAAGAGTGGGCGCACTGTTGGAAAAGTGGGGCGTGGATAAAGAGAAAATCATCGAATTGAACTGGTGGGAATCGGCAACAGCGTCAGATATCGAGTTTACCTTGACCCCAACACAGCACTTCTCTGGGCGTGGCTTGCTTGACCGTGACCAAACATTGTGGGGGAGTTGGGTTATCAAAGCTTCAGACAAAAAAGTCTTCTTTAGTGGTGACTCTGGTTACTTCAATGG
>NZ_MCYD01000509.1:0-5167 GCF_002876325.1 Vibrio sp. 10N.261.52.A1 | reverse complement strand
GACAGATTTTTATAGTTTTTATTAAGCTTTTGTTTCTGTAGCACGATTTTTGTCTCAAGGCTTTTTATGCAAGATAAAACTCTTGGGCATTGCGTTAGAACTGTGTATAAATGCTTAATCAAACGAAAAGAGAGACAGTTATGAAATTAGATAAAATCGAAAACAAAAGTCGTCGTCTACGTAAAAAGCTATACCTAGGTGAATTCGCGATTCTGGGCTTTGAAGTAAGCTGCAAAACATCGATTACTGATTTTGACCAATACGATGTGTTCATTGATGAATTCATCGACTTCATTGATAGCATTGGTCTGTGCTTTGGTGGTGGCGGCCTTGAGCTGTTTGAAGGTTTCTTATGTTCTGTTGAGCGCTACCGTTCAGTAACTGAAGCAGAACAACTTCAGGTTGCACAATGGCTTGAAGCGCGTGCTGAAGTAACGAAAGTTGAAGTCAGCGAGTTGATTGACGCAAACTACGCGTTCTAAATTGATGTTGTACTGTTAGCTTCACTTAGAGGCCTACACGGCTTTTAGAACGAGCAACAATACACCCAAACAGAGGCCGAATCGGTAAATCGATTCGGCCTTTTTGCGTTTTGACTTAGAGCAGGATGCGAAGCGGGTGAGGGTCGTGATTCAAAATGAGGTGGAGCAGGAAGCACCGAATGGTTCATTGGGTATCGGGACTAAAATCGCTCAGTCGATATTGATGCTGCATCACAGCGTATTAGAAACAACAAAGGCAGAGAACTCTTTTCAGCAAAGCTTTTACTTGCTTTCTGTGTAGTTCATTCTGCCTTTGTAATGAGCAGGGCGGTTTTGCGGCAGCCTGTTGAAGATTAAGGGACGTTACGCGTCTTTTTTCTCTTCGTTGCCTTCATTCACTTTTGCGTAGAAGTGAAGTAGCTCAGTGAGCTCTTTAACCCAACCAAACGCATCTTTTGGTGCGTTCTTTAAGATTTTCTCAACTTTCTCACAGTGAACTTCAATTGCGATCGCTTCTTCAAGGTTGAAAGAGATCGAGTAGAAGTGCCATAACAGCAGGCGAGTCATGCGTTCGATGTTTTGCTGTGAGTTATCTGATTCAGAGAACGCTAGGTTTACTTCACCAAGTGCAATTGCTGTCATTCGTAGCATTGCATCGAACTTCGCTGATTGCATGCGTTCTTCGCTAGTCACTTCTTCTTGTTCGAATGTGAATAGCTCTGTCATTGCGTCTTCAGGAACAAGGCGATGGATCATTCTTAAACTAAATTCTTCTAGTTCATGACGAGGCATGGTGATTAAACAATTTAAGGTGTAGTCGCGTTGCATGGTGTTCTCTTGATTCAGCAAAAAGGTCGGACAGTTTAATGGAGAAGCGAGCTTAGAAAAAGCAGATTTTAGATAAGCCTACCTTTGTAGGCTTATCTAGATGCCGCATACCTGAAAACTAGCGGAAATGGTGAATATAAACAGCGCTACGCTTTACTATGACTGGGCGGCTGATATTGCATGGATTGGTCGTTTCTCATAAAGATATTGCTCGCGACCAAGCTACCAATACAAATAGAACCAAGGGCAAGCCAGGTCATCGCATCTGGGATCTCGTTGAACAATGGAATCGCCAATAGTGTCGCAACGGCAGGTGTCGCACTGCCAAACGCAGCAGAACGCTCAGCCCCTAAGGTATTAACCGCATATAGGTAAGTGAATGCGGCAATTAAACCCGCTCCGACACCTTGTACTGCTGAATGAATGGCAAGCTCTGCAAAAGGCCATTGAGCGAAAGGTACATCCATTAAGTGACTAGGGAGTGTTCCTGTCAGGATAAGAAGGGCTAATAACAAAGTAGAGCAGAGAGAGATAAAGCCCGCACTGACCAAAGCATTTAAGTTGGCAACGCGAGCTGAGATAGTGAAGGTTGCCCACATTAAGCTCCCGCACAGGAACAGTAAGTGGCCTTTGGTGTGCTCAAAATTGAAGCTACTCAAACTGCTCCCCAAGAACAACACAATACCAAGTAACACCAAAGCTAGGCCAACGATTCGGTGGCGGCTAAGTGGTTGCTTGAAAAAGAGCACCGCAATCCCGGTTACAAACAGAGGTAGCGTGCCGGGCACTAAAGCACTTCCGTGAGAAACTGGAACGAATTGCATCGCTGTGCCAGCAACCAGCAAATAAGGCAGGCCACTGCCGATGAACATACCTGCTAAGTAACGGTTAGGCACTGCTGTAATGGTATTACGCGCTTTCCACACCAAAGGTAATAAGACCAAGGCAGGAATAAGAAAGCGTGTGATTGCGATGTCTGCGGGCGTTAAAGCTGAATTCGCACCGCCTTTAAGAGAAAGGAAAAAGCTTGCCCAGATGAGCAGAGTGACGGTAATTGATAGATAGCCAAGATTCATAATAAACAATGAAAGTGAATGATGATTCATTATGAGGGAGAGCACCTGCCTCAAGTTGGCAAGTTTGGTTCTAACTTGATCTATCATTGAGGATTTCTGCTAAGATTTCTTGGATTATTAACAAATTTAACTAATGGGTGGCTTTTGCTATGGACAGGATTGATAGGCATCTTCTCGAGTTGCTACAAAAGGACGGTAGATTGACCACGGCTGAGTTAGCAGATGAAGTCGGCTTATCCCCTTCACCTTGCGCGAGACGCATCAAAAGGCTAGAAGAAAAGGGCATTATCGACGGATATCGCGTGAGTTTATCTCGAGAGAAAGTTGGTGTGGCGATGAGTGTGTTTGTTGAGGTGAGCCTGAACAACCACCAAGAAGTGTCGATTGATAAGTTCGAAGGCGCGATTGTCGAGATGGAGGAGGTCATCAGCTGCCATGTTGTGTCTGGCGCTTATGATTATTTACTAGAGGTGGTTAGCCCGAACTTAATGGCTTATGAAGCATTTACTAGAAAACTTCAGCGGCTATCTAACGTCAAAGACATCCATACTCATCTAGCGATAAGGCAAGTAAAAGGTAATGCGCCGCTTCCGGTGTATACCGACTAACCCGATGGAAAGCTAGGTTGTTATTGGGAAGAGTGAGCTGAAAACGAAATGATTTGATCCTTGGTTAACAAAGCGAAGATGACTGAAGATCTTTCACAAGATGCCAAACTCAAGGCAATAAAAAACGGAGCACCTAGTGAAAGGTACTCCGTATATGATAGGTGCAAAACTTAGTGATACTTAAAGTTAGAGATTGAACAATCTCCAGTTTGTGCATTAATTCTGAATGAAAAAGCATGTGAATGATAATCCACACCGTCATTCCAGATTGTTTCTCCAAATATCTTACATAGCTCTAATTCACTTACTGAACCGAACTCTTCCATGTGTTTAGCTACAGATAAAAGCTTAGCTCTTATCTCTGCAGTCCATTCCGTGTTACTCAAGCAGTTGAAAGCCATAGTTTTTTGCATATTACCTAGCCAAAATGTTTCTTGTTATTAAGTTATATGAAGATTCATGATAACAATTTTTTTGCGTTTGTAAATCTATTTTGTGATGAATCTCTCACATAATTACTTGCATTGGTTGGAAATTGAACTTTGTTGTTGATAGTTAACACATTAGATTTACAAGTTATTGATAAAGCTTTGATTAAGGCTGGGTTGAATGCATTTTAATCAGACGCAGCTGATTTTGCAGATAAATCTAGCGAAGCGGTTCGTTTGACTGAACGCTTTCGCGTTCATTTAATTGGCGTGCAGCATCGATCATTGTGGCTTCCTGACGATACCTAAACGATAGTTGCCTGAACTTTTCACCCAGCACGCTAATGTCTTGCGAGAGAGACTGTGAGCTCTTCACATGTGACAGTGCGCTTGCTGATTGACGAGCAAGTTTTGCTTTATCGCATTGTTGAGCCATTGCTTCCCATAGTTGAGCAAGAGAACGAGCGCCTTCTAACTCGGTCGATACTACATAGGACTGTTTAAGAAGAACTTCGGATATATCGTAAGCGGTATTCATGTGGCTGTTGAGCTGTGTATTAAATCTTTGTTCATACTTTGCCCAAAGTTCAATGATTTGCTCTCCTGTGAAATGTTTAGACAGTAGGGTCTGTGACTCATAGGTTGAGAGAACTTGATTGAACTCTTTTGTGTATTGGTTATAACGGGTTTCAAAGGCGAGCTGACGAGCTAGCAGCGTTTGCCAACTCTCACTGTTACATTCACTGGCTATTACCACACTGGCACTCAAAGAGACGTTTGTGATCAGAACCTTAACCCAAAAACTCATGACCTTCCTCTACTTACGATGTTCTCAACATAGAGTATAGATGAGCTGATGCATGAGTTGATGTACACTGTAAATTCACTTCAAACGGATAAGCTGGTGGATTGAATGAAAAAAGCGCTGATCGCTTTACTTGTATTGTTAATTTTGGGTGGAGGAGGCGCAGCGTACTACTTCTTCATTATGAAGAAAGATCCTACGCCACCAGAAAAAGTTGAAGAGCCCGTTGTTGAAACTATGGAGCAACCTAAACCTGAATTAAAGCCTGTTATGGAACTACAGCCTGAGCCAGAGCAGACGGAGTTTTATGTGCAAGATAGAAAGCTTGAGGTGGTAGAACAGCCTGAGATTGATGGTTTGATAACGGATTACCTCTACAAAGGGGAAAAGGTCGAAGTACTTGAGAAGAAGGGCGATTGGGCACGTATTTCCGATTATATTGTTCTGAAAGAAGGTGGTCCACAAACAGCAGAGTGGGTTTCTATGTCTGGCTTATCGAATGATGAAGTGATCATTTCTGATAAGGAGAACCAAGAGATATTAGACTCTTACTTAGTTAAGTCCGACGATCTTAAGTTGTACCAAGAGAAATTTCGCAACTCAGTTGCTAAGTTGATTTCTGAAGGTGAGTGCGAACCAAGTGACTTTGAAGAGTTAGGTGGTTGGGTAAAATCAGTTCGGTATAGCGAGCGCGATGTTTACTTTATCTACTGCGGTGGTTTATCTCTTGAAAACAAAATTTATCTTGATGTAAATACCAATGAAATATTTAAAGATTAAGAGACGTCAAATTATTACCGTTGAGAATGTAAATAGTCGATAGACGTTAACTTATCAATTAAATAAAAAAGCCCACTCTGTAATAGAGTGGGCTTTTTTGTTGTTTGTTAAATTGGAAGGTTTCTCCATTTCTCCCTAATTTATATTGACTGATTTATGA
>NZ_MCYD01000508.1:0-23098 GCF_002876325.1 Vibrio sp. 10N.261.52.A1 | reverse complement strand
ACCTAAATAAAGTTAACTTTATAAGCTATTGGGCAATAAAAAAGGTGAATGACTGCTCATTCACCTTTCTCTTAACCATCAGGTCCTACACGCAAATAAAAATTACGCTGGTTGAACTCGACGTAGTACTGCTTTTAGTGCTTCAAAATCATTATCTAAATCTTCAGATAACAACTCCATTGCAGCGTGTTTAGCTAGCGGACCTGGCAGTTCAATGTCTGAACCTAGGATATCATCAACCACTTCTTTGAACTTCGCTGGGTGCGCTGTACATAGGAACAAGCCAGTTTCACCCTCTTGCAACTGTTCATCCAATAGACGGTAAGCGATAGCACCATGTGGCTCACAAAGGTAACCTTGCGCTTTAAGGTCACGTACTGATTCAGCGCTCTGCTCGTCAGATACTTTACCTTTGCCCAGTGTATCCAAGCCCCAGCCTTTCAGTTGGCAAAGCTCTTCGATACGTGGCCAGTTGTTTGGTTGGCTCACATCCATTGCGTTCGATGTTGTCGCAACTGTCGGTTTTGGAGCCCACTCGCCAGTTTCTAAGTAACGAGGAACCGTGTCATTTTCATTGGTAGCGGCGATAAAACGCTTCACTGGTAGGCCAAGCGCTTTCGCTAATAGACCCGCAGTTAGGTTACCGAAGTTACCACTTGGTACAGAGATAACCAGGTTTTCACGCTGCTCTTTGGTTAGCTGAGAAGCTGCCTCAAAGTAGTAACAGATCTGAGCCATCAGGCGGCTGATGTTGATAGAGTTTGCTGAGTTAAGACCAATCTCTTCACGCAGTGCTGCGTCATCAAATGCATCTTTTACTAGCGCCTGACACGCGTCAAAGTCACCATCAATCGCTACCGTGTGGATGTTCTTACCCAGCGTACAGAATAGCTTTTCTTGTAGCGGGCTGATCTTGCCTTTCGGGTAAAGAATCACAACGTTGATGTCTTCCATGCCGTAGAAAGCATGCGCAACGGCTGCACCAGTATCACCTGATGTTGCTGTCAAAATAGTGATTTGACCGCCATTTGAAACTGCCGCAAGAGATTGCGCCATGAAGCGACCACCAAAATCTTTAAACGCCAGTGTTGGGCCATGGAAAAGCTCAAGTGCGTAAACACCATCTTTTACTTGGTTGATTGGCGCAGGGAATTGGAACGCTGCATCCACCATTTGATCAATCTGCTCTTTCGGTAGTTCATCACCGATAAGTGCCGACAAAATCTTTGAGCTACGAGGGACAAAATCCTCTGCTAGCAGCGCATCGATATCATCAAACTTTGGCAGTTCAGATGGGAAAAATAGACCTTGATTGCGACCTAAGCCTTGACGAACGGCTTGGCCAAAAGAGACTTGTTCATCATTTTCTTTGATGTTGTACAGTTTCATAACTCACTTCCTGTAACGATCGAACCTTGCTTATCTAGGCGACAAACGTGAACGAATCCTTCTTCATTTTGTACGTAATTTTGTTCTAACCAGCGTGCAACACGCTCGGCGACATCTTGTTCTTTGCAAATGCTAAATAGAGTTGGGCCACTACCAGAAATGCCAGTAGCCAATGCACCTGCCGACAGCGCGTATTTACGTGCGTCAGCAAACCCTGGAAGCAGTTTCTCACGATATGGTTCAGCGATCACGTCTTTGATCATCTTCGCTGCCAGTTCAGGTTGGCCTGAGTGACACGCGTGGATAAAGCCCGCTAAGTGGCGACCATGAGCAATGATATCCTGACGACGGTACTGAGATGGTAGGATCTCTCTCGCTTCAGCCGTAGATACTTTAATGCCCGGATAAGCCATCACCCAGTACCAGTCATCAAAGCACGGCACTTCTTGGCTAATGATGCCTAGCTCTTCAAGCATGAGTTGCACACCACCAAGGTAGCAAGGTGCTACGTTGTCGTAATGCACACCACCTGAAATTTTACCTTCCATCTCACCCATTAGGGCAAGCAGTTCAGTTTCATTCAGTGGCTGACCATGAAAACGGTTTAGCGCATCAAGCGCCGCGACGATTGAACATGCACTTGAACCTAAACCAGAACCGATAGGCATGTTCTTTTCTAGCGTCATTTCCAGTGGCTTAAGCGCAACGCCTTTTTTATCTAGCTCTCTAGAGAACACCACCCAGCAGTCGTAGACGATGTTTTCTTTCGCTTCAGTTGGCAGCTTAGAAACAAAGCTGCCAGCTGTTTTAAGTGAGAATGGTTCATCACCTGCTTTAACCATAACTCGGTCACCCAGCAGTGTGCCATCCACTGGAGACACAGCGGCCCCCAGCACATCAAACCCTACACTGACATTACCGATTGATGCAGGAGCATAAACGACAACATCCATATCACTTGAACTCATTCCTAAACTCCTAATTTCCAACCAAGAGTACGCATCACATCAGAGAATACGCCTGCTGCTGTTACTTCAGTACCAGCGCCGTAGCCACGAAGTACTAGTGGGATTGGTTGGTAGTAACGGCTGTAGAATGCTAGCGCGTTCTCGCCATCTTTAATCTTGAACATTGGGTCGTCGCCATCAACAGCTGCGATACGAACCTTACATTTACCATCGGCGATCTCACCAACATAACGAAGTACTTTGCCTTCTTCTGCTGCGATAGCTGATTGCTCTTGGAAGTAAGTGTCCGCTTCAGGTAAGCGAGCCATGAACTCTTCAACCGTACCTGAATCATCAAAACCTGGTGGTAGAGCTTGATCAACTTCTACATCTTCAAGCTCAAGTGCCATGCCAGCTTCACGAGCAAGGATAAGTAGCTTACGCGCGACATCCATACCAGATAGATCGTCACGAGGATCCGGTTCAGTAAAGCCGTTGTCTTTAGCAATGTTGGTTGCTTGGCTTAACGTCATGCCTTCATCAAGCTTACCGAAGATGTAAGAAAGAGAACCAGACAGAATGCCGTTGAATTTCTCAAGCTCATCACCTGCAGAGATTAGGTTCTGTAGGTTTTCGATTACAGGTAGACCTGCGCCAACCGTTGTCTCGTACATCAGTTTACGACGTGAGTTACGTGCGACTTCACGCAGCTGATGGTAGTAAGCCATACTAGCTGTATTTGCTTTCTTGTTTGGTGTTACTACGTGGAAACCTGCTGCTAGGAAATCAGCATACTGCGCCGCAATATCTTCGCTAGACGTACAGTCAACCAATACAGGGTTGATGATATGGTTACGTTGAACAAGAGCGGCTAAGCGAGCGAGGCTGAACTCTTCTGTCGCACTCGACATGCGATCACGCCACTGTTCTAGTGGTAAGCCTTCACTGTCTAGCAATAAACCTTTGCTGTTGGCTAAACCACATACGCGAATCACGATGCCCTTTTCAGCCAGTTTGCCTTGCTGACGTTGGATCTGGTCAACAAGTTCGCCACCAACACCGCCAACACCAACAACGAATACGTCAAGGAAGTGCTTGGAGTTAAATAGGTTCTCGTGACACGCTTTGATTGCTTCTGAAATTTTATCTTCAGGGATAACCGCAGAGATAGCGCGCTCAGATGAGCCTTGTGCAATCGCAACAATGTTCACGTTCACTTCAGCTAAAGAAGAGAAGAACTGAGAAGCGACACCTCGTGAAGTACGCATGCCATCGCCCACCAAGGTCACGATAGCAACGTCATCCATGAACTCAACTGGCTCTAGCAGGCCATCTTTAAGCTCAAGTTCAAACGCTTCTGATAACACTTGCTTAGCTTTTAACTTATCAGCCGACTCGATACAGAAGCTGATGCTGTACTCAGAAGACGATTGAGTAATAAGAACAATAGATACGCCAGCCGAAGACATCGCACCGAATACGCGGCTCGCCATACCAACCATACCCTTCATGCCTGGGCCCGATACGTTAACCATCGTTAGGTCACTTAGTGTCGTGATGCCT
This sequence comes from Vibrio sp. 10N.261.52.A1, assembly GCF_002876325.1. Lineage (NCBI taxonomy): Bacteria > Pseudomonadati > Pseudomonadota > Gammaproteobacteria > Vibrionales > Vibrionaceae > Vibrio > Vibrio sp. 10N.261.52.A1. The sequence goes on along the minus strand of NZ_MCYD01000508.1, from coordinate 19,199 downwards.
TTGATTGCTAGGTTATCTTCGCCAGTGTCTTGACCAATCAAAGTACCAGCACCTTGTGGGTTAAAGCTGTTTTTGATCAGACAAGGAATGTGGAATTGTGCGATAGGAGCAATAGTTTTCGGGTGTAGAACCGAAGCACCAAAGTAAGAAAGCTCCATTGCTTCTTGGTAGCTAAGTGATTTAAGCAGACGGGCATCATCAACTAAGCGCGGGTCACAGTTGTAAACGCCATCGACATCAGTCCAGATTTCACAGCAATCTGCACGTAGACACGCCGCTAGCACAGCTGCTGAGTAGTCAGAGCCATTACGACCAAGCGTGACTAGCTCACCTTTTTCATTACCAGCAGTAAAGCCCGGCATGATGTTAACGTGGCCTTTCGGAAGTGGTGATTGTTGGAAGTTCTGTGTAGAGACATCCACATCGACCATAGCTTCAAGGTGATCGCCTTTAGCATATAGGTATTGAACAGGGTCAATCAGGCTTGCTGGTTGGCCTTTCGCTTCCAACACTGCTTTCATTAACTGGATAGAGATTCGCTCACCTTTACTGATGATGCGAGCGTTGACGTGGTTTGGGCACATTCCAAGTAGATTGATGCCATTCACGAACTGCTTTAGCTGAGCAAGAGAAGTATCCACCTGCTCTTGGAACGCAGAACCATCAATTGAAGGTACGACCGCTTTGATCTCTGCAAATAGTGCATTAAATGAAGATTCGATCTCTGTAATCTGTGCGTCAGCTTCACCATTTTTTAGTGCAGCTTCAATAACAGCGACCAACTTATTGGTTGTTTTTCCTGGAGCCGATAGTACAACGGCTAGCTCTTCTTGCTGGGCATTATTAGCGATGATATCAGCCGCTCGTAAAAAACGATCTGCATCAGCTAATGATGAACCTCCAAACTTTAAAACGCGCATCCCTTTCTCCATAAGTCATAAAAATGGTACAAAAAAAGGCCTGTATCTTGTTGGATACAGGCCTTTTTTTTAAAATCCGTTACTTAGCAGCCTGCCCCAACAATGTTAATGTCGGTAATAATAATGGTTGTGGTCATTACTAGGTGGCTTACGTGCTGCATATCAAATTCTCTGCTTGTGCTTTACTCTACGTGTATCAATTTTTACCACTAGACGTCAATGAAAAGTTGCGTTTTTTTTACATTCAGACCGTTTTTCAGAGCAAACCGTCATTTCAGTGATAAAACATCCAGTGTGCACCGACAATTCGAAGATACAGTTTGATTAACGAACAGAGAAAAGCAATCAATTTCATATAAGGTCATAACAAAATGCTATATCGATTGTTCAGCAAGCGTACAAGAACTGTGCTTTAATTGAACGATAACGTTCAAAGAACAATAATAAATGACATCAGGAGTGGGAAGTGAAGAGATTACTTATTCTTTTAGCCTTTGCTATGCCTGTTGTTTGTTCTGCGAATAGCTTGCCCTTATTGCCTGGTCAGATTGATCGTTCGGCACACAAATTCTTTATCTCATCCCAAAATGCATCCAACGAGAGTTTCGATACGTGGAAAGTCGACAGTGGCTACGCCTATAGCTTGTTTGACGATGTGGATCTTTATGTCGGTACGCGCATCAACAGTGCGTCATTGAAACACGAAAGTGGATTCTTGAGCGGTGTCAGTTACCAGTTCTCAGAAAGGATCTCTTTCAACAGTTCTCTTCATACCTATAAAGATGAAACCGAAGAGAATGAGAAGTCTGTCGCAGCTGAAGTATCGAGCCGAGTACAACTGACAGACAACTTGGATTTGCATGCCACCCTTGATTACGAAGAGTGGCAGCAAGGTGTCGAAGTAGGATTAGGATTTCGCTTCTAACCTAATAAGCTTGATATAGGTAAATAACCTAAGATTCGAGCAGCAGCTCAGATGAAATTAACACACCATTCCAATCTGCATAGATGTAATCACCAGGCTGAATCAATTGATTGTGCACTGTCAATGTCACATTCACTTGGCCCACACCGCGCTTCTCTGTTTTGAATGGTGATGCACCTAGCGCCTGAACACCCAAGTCCATTTGTGACATCATTCCAACATCACGTACAGCACCGTTTACAATCACGCCTTCCCAACCATTCTCTATGGCAAGAATCGCGAGTTGGTCACCAAGCAGTGCTTTTTGACACGAGCCATTTCCGTCAACAACCAATACTTTGCCGCTGCCGTCAGTCTCTAAAACTTCGCGAACCTTCGAATTATCGTGATAACAACGAACTGTTACAATTTTTCCCCAGAACGCACCACGTTGTCCGAAGTTCTGCAAAGGTAGGTTAAGTAGGGTGACTTTGCTTTCAAACTCATCACATAAGTCAGGTGTTATATCGTGCATATATCCTCCATGAGTAAGGCAAACCTGTAAATCAGGCGAGCCCCTATGCTTTTATATTGTTATTAAAAATTATTCCTTTGTTTTCATTGTTCTATGCTCAATCTAATACTGAATTAGGCTTGATTGAACATATTTATCTACTAGAATCTAAAGACAGCTTTCGGCTTCCTTGGTTCATAATCGGTTCTTTAGCAGGCGAGATGTGATCACTATCTCGAATAATCATTCTGGTTTTCCTGCTAAATAGTCACCATAACACTGGTTAAGTTGTAGCCATACTATTAAAGTTTGTTGCGATACGGCAATTGATGTAAATCAACAAAGTGAATGGAATTAACATTCTCGCGTTGTTAGCATGCTGTTAACATTATAGAATCCGTTGCAATCACTAAAAGAATGATTGAAAGGCGTACTGGATCTACGTTATTGGGCAATACTTCAAGGAAGGCAGATAGCTGGAAGTAAGTGTTTTTTTGAAAACTTTAAGTTATCATCAAAAATACATTACCTGTATGTTATGTTTTTGCCTAGAATTTATTCTATTAGCACAGTTTCGTCACAAATTTAGGTACCGCCAAATGCAAACCCCGCAGATTCTTATCGTTGAAGATGAGCAAGTAACTCGTAACACTCTAAAGAGTATTTTTGAAGCAGAGGGATATGCTGTTTTTGAGGCTAGCGACGGTGAAGAGATGCACCAAGTGCTATCTGACAACCAAGTTAACCTTGTAATTATGGACATCAACCTTCCAGGTAAGAATGGCCTACTACTTGCGCGTGAACTACGTGAGCAAGCAAATGTAGCGCTTATGTTCTTAACTGGTCGTGATAATGAAGTTGATAAGATCCTTGGCCTAGAGATCGGCGCTGATGATTACATCACTAAGCCTTTTAACCCTCGTGAACTGACTATTCGTGCACGCAACCTTCTTAACCGTTCAATGAGCACAAGCTCTGTTCAAGAAGAGAAGCGCAGCGTTGAGAAGTACGAGTTCAACGGTTGGGTACTAGATATCAACAGTCGTTCTCTGGTTAGCCCAGATGGCGAAGGCTACAAGCTACCTCGTTCAGAGTTCCGTGCTCTACTTCACTTCTGTGAGAACCCAGGTAAGATCCAAACACGTGCAGACCTTCTTAAGAAGATGACTGGCCGTGAGCTTAAGCCACACGATCGTACTGTAGACGTAACAATCCGTCGTATTCGTAAGCACTTTGAATCTGTTTCTGGTACTCCAGAAATCATCGCAACGATTCACGGTGAAGGCTACCGCTTTTGTGGTGACCTAGAAGACTAATTCGATTCGCGTTTCTAGTCGTTTAGCACATAGTGTTTAAACAGTTGAAGCGCAATCAATGGTTATTAAAAAGGGAGAATGCCAACGCATTCTCCCTTTTTTGTTGTGCTGAGTTGAAGTTAGTAAACCGTATCAACCTTAATGTCTTTCTCCACCAGCCACTTCACCGTCTCACCGTCTTTCAGTTCAACCGCAACATCAACCGGCTTTTCGCTGTCGATCTCTAGCTGCCATACAAACGCGACTTCCCACTGAGTCTCGCTGTGCGTTCTTAGATCAAGATCGTCAGCCGTTACTAACAAGGTATCTGAGCCTTGCTTAACGGTCACGCTCTCCACCGCCAGTGTTGCTGGTAATTCTGAATCTGACTCTAGGTAAATAGCGCCATGCAGAGTTTTGTCTTGAGTCTCTCCGATCGTTGGCATCTTGTTGTGCCAAAGGTTGCTTTTCATTGTGACTGTCGCTGCAGATACTTCAACTTGGTTGTCCTGCTGCCACTCAACTTGTGGTGCAGCACAGCCCGCTAATGCCACTACGCATGCGGCGAATGCTAATTTTTTCATTATTCTTCTACCTTTGGTTTAACCAACTCTTTAAGACTTCAATGTCATTCTGGTATTCGTTATTAATCTCATCGACCCAATCTGAAATGTTTTCCCACCAAGCTGGTAGGTCTGGAGATTGAGCTTTCTGAGCCACTTGCTGGATGCGCTTCAAACCAATTGAACCTGCAGCACCTTTAATCTTGTGCGCCTCAGAGACAATACTGGCTTGGTCTTTCGCGACCATGTTGGAGTTCAATATTTCCATATACTCCGGCATCATATCTTCAAACATCACGATGCTATCTAAAACCGGCTTCGGTCCAACAATGTCAACATAAGACTCTAGCATATCAATATCAAGCAAACTGGTATCAATAGAAGAAATCGTCGGCTTACTTTCATCAACCTTTTCGGTCACTTCAGCTTCTTCAACAACCTCTGGTGCATCCTCGATAAGTTCGCTGATCACATCTTGAATCGCTCTCACGGATAGCGGTTTACTGATCGCCTCATCCATACCTTTCTGGAAGTACTCTTGCTTGTTGCTAAGTACATTCGCAGTCAATGCCACTAATGGCGGTAGCTTGCTGTATTTCTCACGGTAGTACTGAGCAATATCGAAGCCTGTCATATCTGGTAGCTGGATATCCAACAATACCAAGTCATAGTCTTCTGGGTTGAAGGCAATTTGTGCCTCTTTACCAGTCATCACCACCGTCACTTCATGACCTAGGCTCTCCAACAGAGAGCGCGCAACCGTGATATTGAGTTCGATATCTTCAACCATGAAGATCTTAAGGTTCGACTGTTTTCGAGGTGTCTTAATCAAGGCTTGAGTATCATGATTAACAGGCACACGAATCGAAACCGTGAAGGTACTACCAAAGCCCTCTTCACTGGTTACCTCAATGTCACCATCCATCATGTTGATCAACTGTTTAGAGACAGCAAGACCAATACCGGTTCCCACTGCATGCAAGTTATCGGTGCCTGATTTCACCTGATAGTACATCGCGAAGATTTTCTCGAGCTCACTTTCAGGAATACCAATGCCTGTGTCTTCAACTTCCATAGTGATGTTGGCAAAATCACCATCAATATCGGCGCTAACAGTCATCACCACGCCACCATCTTTGGTGAACTTCATCGCGTTACTAACAAGGTTCCACAGCACCTGTCTCAAACGAGTACCATCAACTTCAACAGCCACAGGAAGATCAGACAACCGTTCTAAGTCGAACCTCAAACCTTTCTGTTCAGCCATCAGTGCCGAGATACTTTCGATCTCCACAACAAAGTCTTCAAAGTTGATCGGGGTTGGGAATAGCTCAAGCTTGCGACGGTCGAACTTATCCATATCGATAATATCGTTGAAGATATTACCCAGTGTTACAGCGCTCACTTTTATGGTTTGCATCTGTTTGCGCTGCTCACTGGTCAGCTGGCTATCAAGCAACATGCGGCTTAAGCCAATAATGCCATTAAGCGGTGTTCTTAACTCGTGGCTAATAGTAGAAATAAAGGTGGTCTTATCGCGACTCGCTTTCTCGATAGACTCTTGGTGTTCTTTGCGTTCGGTAATATCACGACCAAAGCCCACCAAACCAAGGTGGCGACCATCTTTACTGTAGAAAGGCACCTTACGCAGTTCGAAGTAGCTCTTACGCCCATCTGGGTATTCGAGCCATTGATCGTAGGTGAGCGCCTGGTTGTCGGCAAAAACTTTCTTATCGGTTTCAACAACTTGCTGAGCGATTTCTTTGCTGTAGACATCCCACGGCGTCAAACCCACCAAGTCTTTTTCTGTCTTGCCAGTGAGCTCCTCAACTGCTCGGTTACAACCCGAGAACACGCCGTCCTCATTACGGTAGTAAATAAGGTCAGGCGAGGCATCGATAAACGAGCGCAGCAGTGCCGTTCGCTCTGCAAGTTCAAGCTGAGTGCGCTCACGCTGAAATACTTCATTCTCGAGGTCATGCATCGCTTCAGCACGCGCCTCTTCGGCCTTTTCACGCTCTTCAATTTCTTGATTAAGCTTCTCGATATTAAGCTGCAACTTATTATTCAGCTCTTGGTCGCGCTCTCGCATGTCGCCAAGTTTAGAGACTAACTTAGCTAAACGCTGACGAGACTCTTCCAGCTGATCAACAACCACTGACAGAAAGTAAACGGCCCAAGGTGTGATCACTAAACCGAAGAATACTGAGCGGACAATGTCGATGTCATCAACATTACCTTTAAGTGCGAGAGTGATACCGACTTGCACGACAACAGCGAGGGCAACAAGCGCTAAGGCGAGTAAGATAGAAAAGCGGACAATCCCAAGCTTTACGAGTAGATCCACGTAATACTGGGCGAGATTTTTCATGGGTTTCATTTAGCGCTCCATGCGATAAGACTAGCAACATTCTACCCTGTTTGAAGATAGGAGGTAAGCTAGCTACATCACATGCAGCAAGAGAGCTGGGTTATATTGTTTAAAACAGATAACCCAAGTAAATAAAGGCTAAGTCAGTGATAAATTTGTTTAGCGAATCGACGATGGATGCACACTAGAACGGTTTCGGCCATCAGACTTAGCTTGATAAAGCGCACTGTCGGCTAACGCTACCGCAGACTCCATCTCATCATTAGGGGTAGGCACGTAAGAGATAATGCCAATACTGACGGTAATGAATTCAGAAACGGTCGACTTTTCATGAATCAGCCCAAGCTTGAGCACTTCATCATGAATGCGTTGCGCCACCATTAATGCCCCATCAGCAGTCGTGTTTGGCAAGATAAAGCCGAACTCTTCACCACCGTAACGATAAGCGCGAGCGCCGCCAGTGGTCTCTTTCAAAATACTGGCTACAAGCTTCAACACATCGTCACCAATATCATGACCGTAGGTATCGTTGAACTTTTTAAAGTGGTCAATATCGACCATTGCCATTGAATACTTACGCCCTAAATGCTTCATATCGACTTCTAGCGCGTGTCGACCGGGGATATTCGTCAATTGGTCGTTGAATGCCATATCGTGGCTCGCAGACATCACATAGATAATGATTAAGGTGCCAGATAACGAAAACATGGTACTTGATATGTACTGAACATCGAAAAAGATGAAGGTACTGGAAGCCAACAAAATCGCACTGTAGACAACGACATCGATAGAGCGATTGTAAACCAACACCAAAATCGCAGTTAAGCCAACTAAGCAAAGGCTGTACAACACCAACACAAAAGGCAGTTTGGAAAAGTCCCTAACGGTAAACAGTAGCCCTTCACTCCATGATTCAAAACCTCCGGCATGGAAGTGAGAAACGATCAGCTGCGCCCATATCATAAATAGGACTAAAACGAGCGCGTATAAGAACATTGACTTGGAATTTACACCGGTATCGGGGAAGGCATACACAAGCAAACAAGTAACTGGTACTAAGGCGGCTAATAGAGAAAGCTCTAGTAATGTGGTTCCTGTACTTAAGGGGGTTTGTAGGCGGATTTGTATAACAAGATAGGCAACAAGCATCGTCACAGAAACCATCGCCATGCGTCCTTGTCTGAACGTGTGGCATAGCAATACGGCTACACTCAATAGAATGTATGGCAGGTTGCTAGCAAACCCTAAGTTTGAATCCGTCACCAGTATGACGTTGTTCATGCCTGCAAGTAATATTGCTAGGAGAAATAAGGGGAAGCAAAATCGAAACATGCTCGACGTTACAAAAGAAGATGCCATTTACGTGGTGAGCCTAACTATAATGATGATCTTGTTAATTAATACTATACGTAGGATACGGTTAAATAAGCGCTTGCCAAGCATTTTGCTTAATTGAGACCGAAAACATGGTCATAAGTCGCTTTTGGTGCAACTATGTTTATATGTGTTTGAGTTGCTATTAACCGCAGAACGAACTACACAGTATATATGAGAAATTAATTAGTCGTTATAGATACTTAACAAAACTGAGCTTGTTAATCGCCACCCAGGATGTTGGGTTATAAAACGGTGTAATATTTGCGTTAAAAATGAACGTTAGAGTGTTTTCTATAGTTAGAAACACATATCTCAATGCCGCTCAATAATTTGAGTTTGAACGTTACATTGGACTATGAATGGAGGTGTAGCATGCAAATTAGTGTGGATGTACATAACTATATGGAAACGCTGGTGGGGCAAGTTTTAGCCACTGAAGAGTATGTGTCTAGTTATACTAGCGAGCAGCTGGCAGATCTCGCATGTTTAGCACTAGGGCAGCTAAAACCCATCTATATTCGGTTCGATATTGATTTTCTTTCCGCGTTACCTGAAGACAAACTCGTTCTGTACAAAAGAAATAGTGAGATCGCGGTCAAAAATGCAGAAAGTATGATTATTGACGATAGAAGACGCGATCGTAACGACAATATGCCGATCATATTTAGTCAACACAATTTTGATGAAGACGTAGAATTGCAATGGTATGAAAAGCCATTGTTGGATCGTAAACAGTCGTGATAGGTTAGTCGTAGTACCATCATTGAAGGAGTAAAAAAACGTGGGATTCTTTTCTAGATTATTTGGTGGCAAAGAAAAAACCGAACAAAAAGTAGATATTGAGCCAGTCGAATATAAGGGCTTCAATATCTATCAAGATGCCATTGCTGAATCTGGTCAATACCGTGTTGCTGGGCGCATTGAGAAAGAAATTGACGGGGAACTTAAAACGCATCGTTTTATTCGTTCAGATGTTGTTTCAAACAAAGAAGACGCCAATGAATTGATGCTCAAGAAATCGCAAATGTTCATCGACCAAATGGGCGACAGCATATTTAGCTAACCAATTAGGGTTAGAATTGATGCTAGTCATAATTTAGAGAGCTTTCAGTGTATATGCTGAAAGCTCTTTTTAGTTTTAGGGACAAAGAACAGCTAGACGGTTGTTATTAAAAGGATTATTAGCAAGTGGTTTGACCTCTTTATTCGAGCCGTGCATCATTTAGTTCAAATAACTGCTCAAAATCCATCCAAATCGTTATAAGTAATAACTTTTTCTGTTCTTTGAACAAAACGCTTGAAGTATTAGTTGTCGTTAGATACAAACGAATAAGTCATGTGCCAATAGTGAAAGAGTAGTTATGCAAATTGGTGTATCCAAGTGCGCTTACGATCTCTTTAATTTGCCTTTGGTAAGAATAATAATCACAAATTGATACACAAGGAGTCTAATTTGTTGATAGGTGTACCAAGAGAAACGCTCGCTGGTGAAACGCGAGTCGCTGCATCGCCGAAATCGGTCGAACAGCTTCTAAAATTAGGATTTGAAGTTTGTGTTGAATCACAAGCAGGTGCGCTAGCAAGTTTTGAGGATTCAGCTTATGAAGAAGCTGGAGCAAAAGTTGTAAGCGCAGATGAAGCTTGGAAATCCGATATTGTCTTTAAAGTTAACGCTCCAATCGTTGACGATACTCAAAATGAAATAGACCTACTTAACGATGGCGCTACTCTGGTCAGCTTTATTTGGCCTGCTCAAAACCCTGAATTAATGGAACATCTGTCGAGCCGTAACATCAATGTGATGGCGATGGATTCCGTGCCTCGTATTTCAAGAGCTCAAGCACTCGATGCGTTAAGTTCTATGGCAAACATCGCGGGTTACCGTGCAGTGGTTGAAGCAGCACATGAATTTGGTCGATTCTTCACTGGTCAAATTACAGCGGCAGGTAAAGTTCCACCAGCGAAAGTACTGGTTGCTGGTGCCGGCGTTGCAGGTTTGGCGGCAATTGGTGCTGCGGGTAGCCTTGGTGCAATTGTTCGTTCATTCGACGTTCGTCCTGAAGTAAAAGAGCAAGTAGAGTCGATGGGTGCTGAATTCTTGGAAGTGGATTTCCAGGAAGATACAGGTGCCGGTGATGGCTATGCAAAAGAGATGTCTGATGCGTTCAACAAGAAAGCGGAAGAGCTTTACGCGGCTCAAGCAAAAGACGTAGATATCATTATTACTACAGCACTGATTCCGGGTCGTCCTGCGCCTAAACTTATCACCAAAGAGATGATCGATAGCATGAGCCCAGGCAGCGTAATTGTGGACCTTGCGGCAGCAAATGGTGGTAACTGTGAATACACGGTTGCGGATCAAGTGATCACAACAGCGAATGGTGTGAAGGTTGTCGGTTACACCGATATGGTTGGTCGTCTACCTACTCAGTCTTCTCAACTGTACGCGACTAACCTAGTGAACTTACTGAAACTACTTTGCAAAGAGAAAGACGGTAACATCAATATCGACTTTGAAGATGTTGTACTTCGTGGTGTCACTGTCGTTAAAGAGGGCGAAGTCACTTGGCCAGCTCCACCAATTCAAGTTTCTGCTCAACCTCAACAGGCTAAGCCAAAAGCAACGAAACCTGAGCCAAAAGTTGAAGAGCCTACTTCGCCAGTTAAAAAAGCGGCAGGCATGGCCATTGCGGTTGGTGCATTCGCTTGGATAGCTTCGGTGGCTCCTGCTGCGTTCTTATCTCACTTTACCGTTTTCGTTCTTGCTTGTGTGGTGGGTTATTACGTAGTTTGGAATGTAAGCCATTCTCTGCACACGCCTTTGATGTCTGTTACTAATGCGATTTCAGGGATCATTGTGGTAGGTGCTCTATTGCAGATTGGACAAGGCAACGGTGTCGTTACTTTCCTCTCTTTTATTGCCGTGTTAATTGCAAGTATCAATATCTTTGGTGGCTTTACCGTGACCAAACGTATGCTTGAAATGTTCCGTAAAGACTAAGGAGTAATAGATGTCTGAAGGATTAGTACAAGCAGCTTATATTGTTGCTGCAGTATTCTTTATTATGAGCTTGGCTGGACTATCGAAACAGGAATCTGCACGTGCAGGTAACTATTACGGTATCACTGGTATGGCTATCGCATTGATCGCGACGATCTTCGGTCCTCACTCGGCTGGTATTGTTTGGATCATCATAGCAATGGTGATCGGTGGTGGTATCGGTATCCACTACGCACGCAAAGTAGAAATGACGGAAATGCCTGAGCTGGTGGCAATTCTGCACAGCTTCGTAGGTATGGCAGCGGTATTGGTGGGCTACAACAGCTACATCGATCCACCGGCAGCAGTGTCACTTAACCCTGCTGATATTCATGCAGAGCACGTTATTCACTTAGTGGAAGTGTTCCTTGGCGTGTTTATCGGTGCTGTGACGTTCACAGGTTCGATTGTTGCGTTTGGTAAGCTTCGCGGCGTTATTTCTTCTTCTGCACTGAACATTCCTCACAAGCACAAATGGAACCTAGCGGCTATTGTGGTTTCTACACTGCTTATGATCATGTTTGTTAAAGCAGATGGCAGCATGTTCGCACTGATGGTGATGACACTTATCGCGTTCGCATTCGGTTACCACTTAGTGGCATCAATCGGCGGTGCAGATATGCCAGTGGTTGTTTCAATGCTTAACTCTTACTCTGGTTGGGCGGCGGCAGCGGCAGGTTTCATGCTTGCAAACGACCTGCTTATCGTAACGGGTGCGCTAGTTGGTTCGTCGGGTGCGATTCTGTCTTACATCATGTGTAAAGCAATGAACCGCTCGTTCATTAGTGTTATTGCTGGTGGCTTTGGTCAGGAAGCTCAAGTGTCTGAAGGCGATGAAGATCAAGGTGAACACCGTGAAACTTCAGCGGAAGACGTGGCTGAGATGCTTAAGAACTCTAAGTCAGTAATCATCACTCCTGGATACGGCATGGCAGTAGCTCAAGCTCAGTACCCAGTGCATGAAATTACTGAAAAGTTGCGTGCACAAGGCGTAAACGTTCGCTTTGGTATCCACCCAGTAGCCGGTAGGTTACCGGGTCACATGAATGTACTGCTTGCTGAAGCAAAAGTCCCTTACGATATCGTTCTTGAAATGGACGAGATCAATGATGACTTTGACGAGACAGATACTGTATTGGTTATTGGTGCGAATGACACCGTAAACCCAGCAGCTCTGGAAGATCCAAACAGCCCAATCGCTGGCATGCCAGTGCTTGAAGTTTGGAACGCTCAAAACGTTATCGTGTTCAAGCGTTCTATGAACACGGGTTACGCAGGCGTACAAAACCCATTGTTCTTTAAAGACAATACACAGATGCTGTTTGGCGATGCTAAACAAAGCTGTCTAGGTATTCTAGAGCACCTATAGAGGTCGGTTCTAAAAACAAAAGTAAGGAGCTCAATTGAGCTCCTTTTTTGTGCCCACAGAGTGGGGGGAAATAGTGCGAATGCGAGAGAACATGAGCGCACTAATTGCTTCCCATAGCGACGATGAAATGGCTTAGCTCTAATGCGTTAGACTAGTACCTCCGCTCGCTTTGAGCGCAATCAAGTCAATTTAATGACAGTTAGTCGTCATTCTTGCTGTTTTTCATGCGGTTAAAATTTATCTTTGAAAGCGAATGGTATATATTTGATTGATCTATATGAATTTGCGCTGGTTTGTGATCATCAAAAGAACATTTACTCTTCTTATCGCTACGTTATCAGTATCAGTAAACGCGTTTGCTGATTCTTTGCCTGAGCGTATCGATAATTTCACCAAACTATTTGATCATGAAACGGCGATCGAATCTTATGATATTCGATTGCTTCAGGCTGATTATCCGACACGTTTGATCACGCCTTCTTCAATGCTGCCGCAAACAGCAGAGTACCCATTAAAAGATATTCAACGCTTATACCAGTTATCAAAAACTTGTAGCGGTAAGTTGCCGTTAAGCCCATTGATAACGGAGCCTTTGGTGTTTACACGCGCGATGTGTAAAGGCACCAAGCTCTCTGACCGTTGGTTTAGCCGTAGCGGTCTGATTCACCCAGGTGGTGGCTCTTATGCAGCACGTTATGTTGAGAAATACCCAGAAAAGTTCGACTCTCTGAAGCGCTACATGCATATTCAAGAGCGTCCGAATACTGAGAATGATGAGCTACTGTCTCGCTTGAAACAGATGGATAACGAAGCCATCACTGCGCTGTTGGCCGGCGCAAGCATGTTTGTTGAACTTGATGAAATGTGGGTCAAACGGGGCGACAGATATTACCTATACACAGAGTCTGACTGGCATGAAAATGCGACGTTAGCAGGGTTGTCGTTCAGCTTATCTTCAGAAGGTAAGAGCTGTTTCGTCCAACGTGGTAATGTGTGTTGGGAAATTGAAGATCACTCTGAACTGCTTCAGGTCGCAATGTTCATCTTGGTGATTGCCAACATCATGCTTGTACTAGGTTGGGCGATATACCGTTGGAACAGTAAGAAACAGGAATTGAAGAGTCGTATGTTGGTTCTTCAGATCTTAACGCACGAACTGAGAACACCGATTGCGAGCTTATCATTGACCGTTGAAGGCTTCAGACGTGAGTTCGAACACTTACCTGAATCGGTATATGATGAGTTCCGTAGGTTATGTGAAGACACCCGTCGTTTAAGGCAGCTAGCAGAAGCAAGTAAAGACTACCTACAGTCGGACAACCAACCACTCGCGACTGAGTGGGTGCCAAGTGTCCAAGAGTGGTTAGAGTACAAAGTTGAAGAAGATTTTGCGCCGGGTATTGAACTGCGCATCAACCAAGATATCGCTGCAAAAGTGAACGTATATTGGTTAGGAACCTGTATCGATAACCTGATCAGGAACGCTGTTAAATACGGTGTCGCACCAGTGATACTAGAACTGAATACTTCTGACAAGAAGCTGACATTCAAAGTTATAGATAATGGAGACTTGTCCCGCAAAGACTGGGGGCAACTAAGAAAGCCATTCGTGAGTAAGAGTGGACTAGGTTTAGGTCTGACGATAGTAGAATCTATGGTTGGAAAAATGGGCGGTCACATGACGTTAATCGGCCCCCCGACAACATTTATTTTGGAGATACCTTGTGAAACAGACATTGCTTCTCGTTGAAGATGATAAGAATTTAGCTGATGGCCTATTAGTTAGCCTAGAGCAAGCTGGGTATGAATGTTTACATGCTGAACTGATCTCTGAAGTTGAAGGCTATTGGGAACAAGCGGACCTAGTTATCCTAGACCGTCAACTTCCTGATGGTGACTCAGTAGATTCACTTCCAGGTTGGAAGAAGAAGAAAGATATTCCTGTAATCTTGCTGACAGCATTGGTTACAGTAAAAGACAAAGTAGCGGGCCTAGATTCAGGTGCTAACGATTACCTAACGAAGCCATTCGCAGAAGCTGAGCTGTTTGCTCGTATTCGCGCTCAGCTTCGTTTGCCAGACGCTGAAGAACAGGACGCATCAAAAGTTATCACTCAAAACCTTGTTATCGACAAGGCAACACGTGAAGTGTTTTTCAATGAGCAAGAAGTGACGCTAACACGCACTGAATTTGACCTGTTGTTGTTCTTGGCAAGCAACCTAGGCCGCGTATTTACACGTGACGAACTACTTGATCACGTATGGGGATACAACCACTTCCCAACAACTCGTACAGTAGACACGCACGTTCTTCAGTTAAGACAGAAACTGCCAGGTTTAGAGATCGAAACGCTACGTGGCGTTGGCTACAAGATGAAAGCGTAATGAAAAAAGCCTTACTTCCACTATTAATACTGTCGAGTGTGGTTAACACCGCGTACGCCACAGATTGGTTTAAGAGTAGCGATGCTCTCACTCAAGTGCATAAACATTTGTTGGATAATGATCTACCGCAGATGTTTGATTCTCTAGTGGAAGTTTGGCAAATCAATGTTTCTCAATCTCGAGAAGAGCACCTCAATGAACTGTTCGACCAAGCGTTGAACAAAGATTGTGGTAAAACCCTCACTAAGAAAACGCTACCGGACTGGATTAGCTCGGTTGTTGTTAAGAGACACATCATCCAAAGCCCAGGTCGAGACACATTTCGGGTTTCAATTGATGTCGAATCTGAACAAGAAATCCAAAACATCACCTTCGAAAAGTGGGTAGATAAAGTCGTTTCTTCCGATAGCGAGTTCACCAAAGAAAGCGAAGTGGTTAACAACGCCTCGGTCAGTTTGTACCGCAAGCGCTATAACTTAGCGTCACAGCTCGATTCTGGCTTGTATCGCCTGAACGTAAAGGGCGAAGGGGGTAACTCTTGGAGTACATGGATCATTTTGGGTGAAGTTGCCATGCGTCAGCAAGTACGCTGGGCTTCAAAAGATACGTGGCGAATAGATAAGAAAGACCTGCTTAACCCATACTGTCCGCTTCCTAAGCTAGAAATCGGTTTGTACGATTATGTCGACGAGCGCTATGAACAAGTGTGGGGTAAGAGCTATGAATCGGATTACCCGATGAACCTGACAGGCGAAGATCTGCCCAATGACCGTTATGTTCTGGCGGTTTCTATGGTGCATTCGCGTTGGCAAGGTGACATAGCGATAGAACAAGCACAAACTATCAGTAAAACTTATGATATTTCTAGCGAAGAAGAGTTAAAGTAATTTAAAATTGTGCCGTTAACTATGTAAGGGATCTAACAAAGATAAACGGCATGAAAAAAACTACTAAACTACTCGCAGCGTCAATTGCATTCGCCAGTCTTCCTATTTCAGCAGCAAACTACGCCATTGAAGCGCGTGGTGATGCAATGGGTGGTGTTGGTGTTGTTTCTGCAAACTTCCTAACCGCTCCATTCTATAACCCAGCATTGGTTGCCATTTACCGTCGTAATGATGATATGGGTATGATTACGCCTAGCTTTGGTGGTAATTATAATGATCCTAACGATATGAAATCGAATATCGATAGTGTCATTGACGCTTCAAATACTGCAGACTTAGATGCCGCTCTTAACAAACTTGATGGAAACCAGGCGAACGTAGAGCTTGGTGGTGTTGTGGCGTTCGCGCTACCTAACCAATTTGTTGCTGCAAACCTATTTGCTAAAGCCTACACAGAATCTTTTGCGACACCTGATGTTTACACAACCGGTTCCGATACGGACAAAGTTGAGTTGTCTACCGTTGAAGCGTTTTCAATTGGTGTAGCTGAAGTTGGTCTTTCTCTTGCTAAATACCAAACCTTTATGGGCCAACACATCTCTTTTGGTATTACTCCTAAGATTCAACGCATCTACACATACAACTACATTGCATCGGTTAACGATTACGATCTCTCTGACGTAAGAGAAAACAGCAATGGTGAAACTGCATTTAACATGGATGCAGGTGCGCTTTGGTTCTTCGGACCGTTCCGAGTAGGTGTTGCTGCGACCAACTTGTTCTCAAGAGATATTGAGACGAAAGATACAACCCGAACGTTAACTAGCAGCACAAGTGGTGCCACTCACCAAGTTGGTGGTAAATACGCTTATCAGCTTGAGCCAGTTTATACCGTTGGTGCTGGTATCGTGTCTGACTACTTCTCGTTAAGTGTCGATTACGATTTGAATGAAACTGAAAAGTTTACTTCGTTTGAAGACAATGAGCAGATGATTCGTGTCGGTACTGAAGTTGACCTATTGCGTCAAATGCAGCTAAGGGCAGGGTACTACAAGAACCTCGCTTACTCTGATTCAGAAGGGACCATCACAGCGGGTATCGGTTTGTCGCCTCTTAATTTGTTTCAGTTAGATCTAAGTGCTAACTACACAAACGAAAATGCAATGGGTGCATCTATCAATTTCCTTGCTAGTTACTAACAGTCCTTATATAGTTCTGCTCCTAAACAAAGGAGCAGAGCATGCTAAACGACTTACCAACCCTTTCTCACGAAGAGCAACAGAAAGCTGTTGAGCGAATTCAAGAAATGATGACCCAAGGTGTCAGCACAGCACAAGCTATCAAAATCGTTGCTGAGCAAATTCGTGAAGAAATGAGTAATAAAGAAGAGTAGGGCATTAGCCCTTCTTTTTTACGTGTTTAATGCGCTATAACTAAATATATTACACTGTAGTATATTCTCTCGTTCATACCAACACTTTATTCGTCCTGAATTTTCACCTATCCAAAACGCTTAAGTTAAGTTTATTCAGTAAGTTACATCAGAGTAATCAACTTTAAGGGCTTTTTTGGGTTTCTAACTGTAATTAAATTACAGTAAGATCTGAAAGTTAAACAACTGACATGTCTGGTGTCAGCATTTATGTCACCAGGCATAGGTTGTTCAATATTCGAGCTTTTTCAACGATCGTGACGCTGTGACTTCAATTCTTAGCGAATAGATTAAGGTAAGCCTCATGAGTAAGGTTTTGTGGTTTGAATGTGGGAGTGTTCGTTCCAAGCACCGATATTAAGATATTCAGCGACAGATCTGTGCATCTATCGCTGTTTAGACTTAAATACGCATACTTCAAGTGCAGCAGAACGCATTAGCTGAGGGGGGCTTTAGTACGTCAAATACAAGGTTTGTGTTGAGGTGGATAGTGATTTATTTAAGTGTGTGGTTTGAACTTAAAACAAGTTGGTTCACAGCCACTAGAGTGAGCAGGTAGATTAGAAGACTTGCCATGCAAAAGTGGCGAGCATTAAGGGACTTAGTTGGCTGGGCGCAATCTTACAGGGACTTAGATACGCGCAGGTGAAAAACGAAGAGGTGGAATCAAAACGTCACGACTTGGTTTCGTCCGTTGTTCTTTGCTTCATACAGTGCTTTATCTGCTCGTTTGATTGCAGAACGTATAGACTCATCCTGCTTAAGCTGTGTGACACCAGTAGAGGCTGTCACAGTTAACCCGTTCGGCCATGCCTTTGTGCCCATTTCAAGGTATAAGTTATCGATTGATTCGTGACACTGTAGCGTTGTTTGTTCTAGACAAACAAGTAGAAACTCCTCACCGCCCCAGCGATAAAGTAAATACTGTTCACCAAGGGTTTCGTATGTGGTAGCGACAAACTGAACGAGCACTTTGTCGCCTATTTCATGGCCGTGTTGGTCGTTGATTTGTTTGAAATGGTCTAAGTCAAACAACGCGACGTGAATCATTTTTCCTTGTTGTGCTAACCATTCGAAATCATAGAAGGTATCTAGCGCTTCGGTTCTGTTTCTGCAGCCAGTCAACGGATCTGTTGTGGCCTTTACCTTTAACTCTTCAATCTCTTGGGTTAGATGGCGTTGTTGCCGTGCTAAGCGCCTTTTGTTTCGTCGAGCGATATGTAGAGCACAACAGACATAGTAGACGGCATATATTACCCATAGCCCAACTAAGAGCTCACCGAGTAAAGCCTTGCTGATGATTTTACCGTGGAACACAATGCTCGAGATATTAAGTGAATGATGTCCAGCAAGCGTGCTAGCACCAAGCCCGAGTTCAACAGATACCGCGTTCGTGATGTCTACCGCGCTATCAGAGACAGGGCGGTTATAATGATCAATCCACCAGAAAGGGACATTGAAGTAGCCTAAGTCAATGTGGCTTGCGTCAGGTAGCGAGAAGTCTAAGCGATTGAACTTGTTAGACATGGCATCGCCTTTCACACTATAACCTTCGTTGTAGTTCCGAATGTAGAAGCGAAATCTTGGGTTTTCTTGTCCTTTGTAATCCATGTTAATGGTTACCGAGTCGTACGTAGAGAGATCTAACCCTTTTCCTTCTTTCGATATAACGAATTCAACCTCACAGAAAGGCTTGCTGTAGGTTCGCTTAAAGTCACACTGTAACTCAATTCCGCTGTTTGATTGATATAATGAGGCCACCGTACCGCCATCATGATCTCTGTCTGTATTGGCGAGTGTAGGGTATTTATCTGGACTAATGACGTAGCTCTTGTTCATTAGTTTATCAAAAGAGACTAGCGACAATAGGGTGATTGCCAAGCAAAAAATCGAGAGGAATATGTTGAGTTTGCGGAATGCTTTGTCGCTCATGATGTTAATCCGTACACGTGATTCGAACCTAATACGAAATGCCTTAGAGTTGGCGTAATCGAAGATTAGAGTATTAGTATCGTTGGAATTGCTATACCTAAAACTGTTCTAGAAGTAACGGTTATACAGCAAACTGCGCCATTAGACCAAGATGAAGTTTAAAAATTGAACGCAGAGCATTGATTTTGAATGTAATTTACTCAGTAAGTAC
>NZ_MCYD01000507.1:0-11105 GCF_002876325.1 Vibrio sp. 10N.261.52.A1 | reverse complement strand
ATGAGTCGAAAAAAAGCAGCCTATTGGCTGCTTTTTATATCAATAACGTTCAGTTACTTTTCTTTGGGCTTTTTACGTTTATCCGTTACTTCCCATTTACCGTCAATGTACAAGGCGATCCAACCAGAAGGCTTACCATCCACTTCTGTACGAACGTAGTTCTCTTTTGTCTTACGACTAAAACGAACAACTGTCGGCTTACCGTCTGGATCAGCAACTGGAGCTGTCGTCAGGTATTGGAACTTCGGTGAAATACGGTCCTTAAAGCGAACTAACTCTTCCACTAAAGGAGCACGAGTTTCACGTGATTTAGGGAAGTTACTTGCTGCCATGAATAGACCAGAAGCACCATCACGAAGCACAAAGTACGCGTCTGAATTTTCACATGGAAGTTCAGGGAAATGTACTGGGTCTTCTTTTGGTGGCGCAACTTCGCCGTTTTTCAAAATCTTACGAGTGTTCTTACAATCTTCACTCGTACAATCCATGTACTTACCGAAACGACCATTCTTCAGAACCATATCTGAACCACACTTGTCACACTCAACAAGCGGGCCATCATAGCCTTTTACTTTGAATTCGCCGTGTTCAACCACGTAACCTTCACAGTTCGGGTTGTTACCACATACATGCATCTTACGCTTGTCATCAATCAGATAAGCGTCCATTGCCGTTTCACAAATTGGGCAACGCTTTTTAGCACGAAGGGCGGCGGTTTCAACATCTTCTTCAAGAACGTTGATAATACCTTCTTCATCACCAAGATTAATCGTTGTCTTACAACGCTCTTTTGGTGGAAGTGCATAACCAGAACAGCCTAGGAATACGCCTGTCGAAGCAGTACGAATCCCCATATTACGGCCACAAGTTGGACACTCGATATCAGTTTCAACGATGTGGTTTGGCTTCATGCCGCCTGCATCTTCGTCGAGATCCGCTTTTTCCAAGTCACCGGTAAAATCTTTGAAGAAATTATCTAGCACGCCTTTCCAGCTTGCTTCGCCTTCAGCGATTTGGTCTAACTTCTGCTCCATACGAGCCGTAAAGTCGTAGTTCATTAGGTCATTGAAGCTGCCGTCTAGACGGTCAGTAACAATTTCACCCATCTTCTCAGCATAGAAACGACGCTGCTCAACTTTCACGTAACCACGATCTTGAATGGTAGAAATGATCGACGCGTATGTTGAAGGACGACCGATACCACGTTTCTCAAGTTCTTTAACAAGCGCCGCTTCAGTGAAACGAGCCGGTGGCTTAGTAAAGTGTTGCTTAGGATCCAATGCAATGAGATCCAACTTATCGCCAATTTGTACTGCAGGCAGGATCGTATCTTCGTTTTTACCCATCGGACGTTGAACACGAGTCCAACCGTCAAATTTAAGGATACGACCCTTCGCTTTTAATGTGTACTCTTCAGCTTTCACGCTTACCGTTGTTGAGTCGTACTGCGCAGGCGTCATTTGACACGCTACGAATTGATTCCAGATCAGTGAGTAAAGCTTGTGTGCGTCTGCGTCTACGCCGTTTAAGTCTTCTGACTTAACATCAACGCTTGAAGGACGGATCGCTTCGTGAGCCTCTTGAGCGCCCTCTTTGCTACCGTATACTAGCGCTTTAGGTGGCAGGTACTCTGCACCAAACTCAGAACCGATGTATTCACGAGCTGCTTCTACCGCTTCTGAACTCAAGTTAGTTGAGTCAGTACGCATATAAGTAATGTAGCCCGCTTCGTATAGGCGTTGCGCCAACATCATGGTTTTCTTTACGCCGTAACCAAGACGGGTACTCGCAGCCTGTTGAAGCGTTGAAGTAATGTACGGTGCAGACGGCTTACTCTTCGTTGGGCGGTCTTCACGTTTACATACTTCGTATTGTGCTTTCTCAAGAACACTCAATGCAGCTTGCGTTTGCGCTTCGTTTTCAGGTTTAAACGCAACACCGTCTTTTTGTGCGACTTGAAGTCTAAAATCTGTTTTCTCTGCTGTTTTGGTATCAGCATGCACATCCCAGAACTCTTCCGGAATAAAGGCGTTGATCTCGCGCTCACGCTCAACTAGAAGCTTTACAGCAACTGATTGAACACGGCCAGCGGATAGGCCTCGTGCTACTTTCTTCCAAAGCAGAGGTGACACCATAAAGCCAACAACACGGTCCATAAAACGTCGTGCTTGCTGTGCGTTTACGCCATCGATGTTTAGCTCACCTGGAGTTTCAAAAGCTTGTTGAATTGCGTTCTTGGTGATTTCGTTAAACACCACTCGCTTGTATCGCGTTTCATCGCCACCGATGATCTCACGAAGGTGCCATGCGATAGCTTCTCCTTCGCGGTCCAAATCGGTTGCGAGATAAACATGGTCTGCGTTCTCAGCCAGTTTTTGCAGTTCAGCAACAACTTTTTCTTTACCCGGTAATACTTGGTAATTTGCTTCCCACTCTTTATACGGGTTAATACCCATCTTTTTGATAAGAGCTTTGCGATCTTTTTCTTTCTTGATACGAGCTTTTTCTTCTGGGCTCATACCCTTTGTTGAAACTGCAGCAGCCTTTTTACCAGTACTTTGACCTGCCGTTGGTAAATCACGTACGTGACCTACACTCGACTTAACGACAAAGTCTTTGCCAAGGTATTTATTGATAGTTTTAGCCTTGGCCGGCGACTCCACTATAACGAGCGATTTACCCATATTGACTCTAACGTCCTTAATCACGATGCTTTAGCACCAACAATTTAACTTGTGGGCTTTTACGCATGATATTCTAAATTCATTGCTTCTTTTTTTACTATTGTGCGAGATTACTAGAAGATCAACCGCTTTTTTCAAAATTGGATCTGATCGCTCGACAATTCGTCGACTCACAGATAAAAGGGTCACAATATAAAGAAGCTATAAAGTACTCGAAAAGAATACTAGCAAGGGCCTATTCATCAGGCATTAACTCTAAACGGGCTCATACTAAGCTTGTCCATGAATCGAACGCGAGCCCCATTCCATTATTTTTGCCATAAATCACAAAATAAATTGTGGATATTCGAAAAGACTCTCTTAATCGGTTGTGAAATCATTGAATTTCTAGTTCGACACCATAAACTCAACGTTATATTCAGTTATCAGAGATAAACTCATGACAAAGAAAGTAATAGCAGAATTTGATTTACTGCTTATCGCAAACCAAATTATCCAATCACATGATGACTACATTGAAGGCATGCGCGCAAACAGCGTAGTAGAGAAAGACGATGTACTCGTCTTCAAAGGCGAATACTTCCTAGACAGCAATGGGATGCCGACAGAGAATACAACCGCAGTATTTAACATGTTTAAATACTTAGCGCACCATCTTTCAAAAGAATTTACGCTTCAGCAGTAATTAAAAAGCTTGCCATTTAGGCAAGCTTTTTTACTTCCTGAGCTTATATCAACTTAGCATTCTTATTGACTCAGCATCTTCAGTTTGTCGAAGTAGTCAGGGAATGTCTTTGATGTACAACCTGGATCATTAATCGTTACCGGCGTATCGCTTAGCGCCACCAATGAAAAACACATTGCCATACGGTGATCATCGTAAGTATCAATCGCCGCATGTTTCAATTCAGCCACTGGATTAACGATGATGTAGTCTTCACCCTCTTCTACCTCAGCACCCACTTTACGTAGTTCGGTTGCCATGGCCGCAAGACGATCGGTCTCTTTCACACGCCAGTTGTAGACGTTACGAATCGCTGTTGTGCCTTTTGCAAACAGTGCAGTGGTCGCAATCGTCATTGCTGCATCAGGAATGTGGTTGTAGTCCATATCAATGCCCTTCAGCTCACCACAACGAGAGATAACGTAGTCATCACCCCATTCAATTTTAGCACCCATTTTCTCAAGTGCGTCAGCGAATTGGATATCACCTTGGATACTGTTTTTACCAATACCCGTTACCTTAATTTCACCACCTTTAATCGCAGCTGCTGCTAGGAAGTAAGACGCCGAAGATGCATCGCCCTCGACAAGGAAATCACCTGGTGCTTTGTATGATTGACCCGTCGGAATGACAAACTCTTGGTAATCGTTGTTGATCACGTCCACACCAAATTGTTTCATAATGTGTAGCGTGATATCGATGTATGGTTTAGAAACCAATTCACCCTCAATTTTGATGGTCACTTCACCTTCTGCTAACGGTGCTGCCATCAAAAATGCAGTCAAAAATTGGCTAGAAATAGAACCGTCGATCGAAACCGTACCGCTTTTCAGACCCGTGCCTGTGATTTTTAACGGTGGGTAGTTTTCATTTTCTAAATATTCAACGTCAGCGCCAGCTTCTCGTAGAGCGGTCACTAGGTGGCCAATCGGGCGCTCTTTCATGCGCGGTTCACCAGTTAGGACGTATTCACCACGACCTAAACAAAGCGCAGCCGCAAGCGGACGCATCGCAGTACCTGCGTTACCTAAGAAAAGTTCGAGTGCTTTGTCACTTGAAAATGCACCACCAACGCCCGTCACTTCACATACGGTTTTGTCCGCTGATAGCTGATAATCAACGCCTAACTGGGTCAGAGCATTCAACATGTGGCGAATGTCATCACTGTCTAATAAGTTAGTTAGGCGAGTAGTTCCAGTTGAAAGCGCAGCCAAAAGAAGCGCACGGTTAGAAACACTTTTAGAGCCAGGTAGGTTAACTTCCCCACTCACTTTTTGAATTGGTTGTAACGTAAGGCTTTCCATTAAATCTTTTAGTCCTTGTACCACCCGAAGTCACTGGCGAGTATTTATTTTCGGGTGATGAATAATTCTTCGTACTTGCAGACTAACGAACTTTTCCATTGAACTCCAGAGCTAATCCCCTTCAAAAAGATGATTAATTAGCCAACCAATCGTATTTTTATACTAGTACGCGATATCAACACGAACGCCATCTGAAAAATAGAGGATTCTCACGTCGTCACCTCGGTTAAACAACATCGTGCTATCGACGTCTTGGATGATATTGACGAGCTTGTCGTCTTTGGTTTTAACCAGCAGTTCAACCAACTTATACTCCACTCGATATTGGCTATTGCCTCGGTTTCGAGCGATTCCAGCCCCAGCAACCGCACCGACAGCCGTTGCTACTTCTTTACCTGTACCACCACCAAATTGGTTACCAATTAAACCACCAATCGCAGCACCTAATAGGGTCTCCCAGCCGCTCGCTTTCGATTCCACTATCTCTTGTTGAGTAATATATCTCACGGTATCAATTTCACCATAAACAACCTCATTAACCGGTCGAGCTTGATTTCGGTTATAAGCTGCATTTGCCAACATGGGCAAAACAAGTAAAATCCAAAGCAACTTCTTCATGGTAGAACTCCTAATGACCTCATGGTCAGTGATTAATCTGAAACGCGGTACTTATGACTATATACCTAACTGAACTCGATACTACTAGTATAGAGTTTCCATCTCCCTTCGATGCACTGGATGAGCCGAATGGCCTTCTTGCTTTTGGGGGAGATCTATCGCCAATGCGAATCTTAACTGCTTATAGTCACGGTATATTTCCATGGTATGGCCCAGGTGAGCCTATACTTTGGTGGAGCCCAGCACCACGAGCGGTATTTAATCCTAAGACATTCAAACCATCGAAAAGTCTTAAAAAGTTTCAAAGAAAACATAATTATCGTGTCAGCATTAATCAAGCGACGGATAGAGTCATCGGTTATTGCTCATCGTTAAGACCGGAAGAAGAGACCTGGCTAAACAGCGACATGCAGGCCGCCTACCGAGAACTCGCTTCGTTAGGCTTCTGTCACTCGGTGGAAGTGTGGCAAGGCGACGAGCTAGTCGGTGGACTGTATGGCTTACAAAGAGGACAAGTCTTTTGCGGTGAGTCCATGTTTAGCTTAAAGACCAATGCCTCGAAAATCGCACTATGGTATTTTTGTCACCACTTTGCTCAGTCTGGAGGGAAGCTTATTGATTGCCAAGTCATGAACCCTCACTTGGAGTCTTTGGGTGCATTAGAAGTAGAAAGAGAAGAGTTTCTCAGCTCTCTGCAATTACTAAAAGATAAGCCTGTTAACGATGCATGCTTTGAAAACCAATGGCTAGAGGATATGCCTTAATGAATCCAGATTTACAACAAATCAGAATTGGATTGACAGACAATCACGCGTGTAGTTATCTCCCTCATCTCGAGGAAAGAGTCGCTGTCACACTTGATGAGCACATGCACACCTCAGAAAATTATGAAGTTCTGCTTGCGAACGGTTTTCGTCGCAGCGGTGCCACCATCTATAAGCCGCATTGCGACAATTGTTCGGCATGCCAGGCGATTCGCCTTTCAATCCCCGACATTAAGTTTTCCAAAAGTCAGCGAAGAATTCTCAATAAGGCGAAAACCTTTCGTTGGGAGCTCAAAGATACAATGGATGATAACTGGTTTGACTTATATAGCCGTTATATCACCGCTCGCCATGGTTCAGGCACTATGTACCCACCGAAAAAAGAAGAGTTTCTACAATTTTCTCAAAATGAGTGGTTAACCACTAAGTTCATGCATATATACAACGACACCGATCTCGTTGGCATCGCTGTTACCGATGTGATGTCTCACTGTACCAGTGCGTTTTATACCTTTTTCGATCCGGATATCGATATATCCATGGGGACGCTTGGCGTTTTGTTCCAAATCCAACATGCTCAGAAAGAACACAAACAGTGGCTATATTTGGGTTATCAAATCGATGAATGCCCTGCTATGAACTATAAAGTACGATTTCAACGTCATCAAAGGCTAGTAAATCAGCGGTGGCAAGGGTAGAATACGCCACAACTTTACATATTTTGATTTTGACGGCACAATCAAGCCGTTGAAAACCGCCAAGTTTCGAAAGAGGATTAGATGGCTAAAGAAGACGTAATCGAGATGCAAGGCACTGTCCTTGATACTCTACCAAACACAATGTTCCGTGTTGAGCTTGAAAACGGTCACGTAGTGACAGCACACATCTCTGGTAAAATGCGTAAGAACTACATCCGTATTCTTACTGGTGATAAAGTAACTGTTGAGATGACTCCATACGACCTTTCTAAAGGCCGCATCGTCTTCCGTGCTCGTTAATTTTTAATTATCGAATACGATAAGAAACGGAGCTTAATGCTCCGTTTTTTATTGCCTACCGTTTGGCATTTGGTCTTAACCACTTTTCTCGTATCTCGTATCTCGTATCTCGTATCTCGTATCTTCAAACCATAAAAAAAACGCACAACCTAAGTCATGCGTTTTATCTCTAAGCTATTGAGCTACCTGTCGCTTTATTAGTGCATCACTTCTTCTTTAGCACCAACATAGACAAAATACAGTTCGTCTTTTTTAAGTGTTACTTTAACCGTGCCACCATCAACTAAGCTACCGAACAACAGTTCATTCGCAAGAGGCTTCTTAAGCTTCTCTTGAATCACACGCCCCATTGGACGAGCACCCATTGTCTTATCGTAGCCTTTGTCTGCTAACCAGTGACGAGCGTCTTCAGAAACTTCTAGAGATACGCCACGAGCATCCAGCTGAACCTGAAGCTCAACAATAAACTTGTCGACAACTTGGCTAATCACACTTGGGTCAAGGCTATTGAACCAAATGATGTTATCAAGACGGTTACGGAACTCAGGAGTAAAGACTTTCTTAATTTCGCCCATCGCATCTGGTGCGTGATCTTGTTGGATCAGGCCGATCGATTTCTTCTCAGTCTCAGCCACACCCGCATTGGTAGTCATCACAAGGATCACATTGCGGAAGTCCGCTTTACGACCGTTGTTATCCGTTAACGTACCATTATCCATCACCTGAAGTAGTAGGTTGAAAATATCTGGGTGAGCTTTCTCGATCTCATCAAGCAGTACAACCGAGTGCGGGTTCTTAATAACTGCATCCGTTAATAGACCACCTTGATCGTATCCAACATAACCAGGAGGAGCACCAATTAAGCGACTCACTGAGTGACGCTCACCGTACTCAGACATATCAAAGCGCAGCAGTTCAATACCCATCAGCTTAGACAGTTGAACTGTCACCTCTGTTTTACCTACACCTGTAGGGCCTGCAAATAGGAATGAACCAACAGGTTTATTGTCAGCACCAAGTCCTGCACGCGTTAGCTTGATCGCTTCACTCAATACATCGATAGCTGGATCTTGTCCGAACACCAACATTTTCATGCGGTCGTCCAGTTTTTGCAGCGTATCTTTGTCTGAAGATGATACCGACTTCTCTGGAATGCGAGCCATTTTCGCAACCATTGACTCAATGTCCGCTACGCTAACTGTCTTCTTACGACGGCTTGCTGGAGCTAAACGACTACGAGCACCCGCTTCATCAATAACATCGATCGCCTTATCAGGAAGGTGACGTTCGTTAATGTATTTCGCAGACAACTCCACAGCCGCACGTAACGCCTTGTTGGTGTAACGTACTTCGTGGTGAGCTTCGTACTTTGGCTTCAAGCCAATCAGAATCTTAGTCGTATCATCTAATGAAGGCTCAACAATATCGATTTTTTGGAAACGACGAGATAACGCACGCTCCTTCTCAAAAATACTGCTGTACTCTTGATAGGTCGTTGAACCGATACAACGCAACTTACCGCTACTTAGTAGTGGTTTAATTAAGTTAGCCGCGTCAACTTGCCCACCCGACGCAGCACCCGCACCAATAATGGTGTGAATCTCATCGATGAACAAAATCGCGTCTTCTTCTTTCTCTAGTTGCTTAAGAATCGCTTTAAAACGTTTCTCAAAGTCACCACGATACTTAGTACCTGCAAGCAGTGAACCAATATCTAGAGAGTAAATTACGCTACTCTGAATAATTTCAGGCACTTGTCCTTCAACGATACGCCATGCAAGACCTTCAGCAATAGCCGTTTTACCAACACCCGCTTCACCAACGAGTAGAGGGTTGTTTTTACGACGACGACATAGGACTTGAATAGTTCGCTCAAGTTCTTTGTCTCGACCGATTAGTGGGTCAATATTGCCTTGCTTCGCCACTTCATTGAGGTTGGTCGCAAAGTTTTCTAAGCGGTCTTCTGAATTTGCTTCTTCAGCATTCTCTGCTCCACCAAATGAGTCTGATGATGAAGCACTATCGCCTTCATTACTGGCTTTAGTAATACCATGTGAGATGAAGTTAACGATATCCAAACGGCTAATGTCATTTTTCTTAAGAAGATAAGCCGCATGAGACTCTTGCTCACTGAAAATAGCAACAAGCACATTAGCACCTGTTACTTCACTGCGACCCGAAGATTGGACATGAAAAACAGCACGTTGAAGCACTCGTTGGAAACTCAACGTAGGTTGGGTCTCACGAGTTTCATCACTTTCTGGGATAAGTGGGGTCGTTTGATCAATAAAAATATCGAGCTCGTTGCGAAGGGCATCGAGATCAGCCTGACAAGCTTGGAGCGCTTCCTTGGCCGCATCATTTTCTAATAATGCTAGTAGGAGGTGTTCGACAGTCATAAATTCATGTCGCTTGTCTCGCGCACGAGCAAATGCGCCATTTAAACTCGACTCTAATTCTTTATTTAGCATAAGTACCTCCTAAGGGAACAACAGTGTTGTTCGAGCAATTTATACTTGCTCCATTGTACATAGTAGCGGATGCTCATTTTCCTTTGAGTACATCGTGACTTGCGCTACCTTTGTTTCCGCTATTTCAGCACTGTATGTACCGCATATAGCTTTACCTTCATAATGAACCTTGAGCATCACTTCCGTTGCTTTTTCGATATCTAGTGAGAAGAATCGCTCTAGGATCTCGATTACAAAGTCCATTGGCGTGTAATCATCGTTATTCAGTACGACGTTATACATTGCCGGTGGCTTTACTTTTGTTGCTTCTTTCTCCAGTAAATCTGAGCCTGGAGATGCCCATTCAAAGTTTCTGCTCATATCGCTTTGCTAAGGGTTATTTTTCGGAAGTGGTGAATGTTTGTGTATCTTAAATCTACCACATTCACGCTTTACGGTGTACTAAGAAACCGCACCGAGAAACAGTACCAAAAAATATTCCTCTATACTGAGCCTAATCCACCATTTCCGTCGCTGCAAATAAAAGATCTCGATTCACAGGATTAACATATGTGATTGATTAAAAAGACGCCATAACTATTGACGGTAACCATGCAACAGCCTCCAAGTTACTATTTGGTTAATAGTTTGTGGGTAATCTCGAATGTGATTTGTTATTAAAATTGATCACTTTTATACCAATTTACTATTGACTGTGCTCAATCATTAGCTACATTGGAGCTAAAAGGTTTTTCTAATACAGTTTCATAACACGCTTGAAAATTTAACAATAAGGAATAATTACGCAGGGTAGCGTTAATTTCCGTAAGCAATGTCTGAAATTCAAGATGCCAACCGAACGTCTTTGGTTGGTGAGAATGATGTCGATCGAATTTACATTGATTTGATATAAACAACGTTAGTAACAAAATGCATGAGGGATGTATAGCATGGCTACAGGTACAGTAAAATGGTTTAACAATGCCAAAGGGTTTGGCTTTATTTGTCCAGAAGGTGAAGAAGGCGATATCTTTGCGCACTACTCCACAATACAAATGGAAGGTTACAGAACCTTAAAGGCTGGTCAGCAAGTCGACTATGAAGTAGAAAGTGGACCTAAAGGCTCGCACGCTAGCTCCGTTGTTCCTGTAGAAGGCAGTGCAAGTAAATAGGCAAAGCTGCCATATCGTGTTGACCTAAATAGCACTATTAGAACGTTAAAAGACTATGAAAACCGCTCCTTTAGTACCTATACGCAGGGTTCATTGAGCGGTTTTTTTGATCCTGGACGAAACACATGTTCTCCGTAGAGACAGCTTGATACCGCGGCCGACATCGAAACAGGCACAAACAAAAAAGACACTTTAACGGTTACGTTAAAGCGTCTTTTATTATGTCGTCTGTGAGCGCTTTAGAAGACACTCACATAGATACGCTGCGTTCTAAGCGTCGATAAATGCGTTTAATGTTGCACTTGGGCGCATCAATGCTGAAACTAGTGCATCATCAAATAGGTAGTAACCACCTAAGTCGCCAGCAACACCTTGTGCGTTATTTAACTCA
>NZ_MCYD01000506.1:0-1159 GCF_002876325.1 Vibrio sp. 10N.261.52.A1 | reverse complement strand
GCCTTAAACGCCTTGTTATAACTCAGCTACTCGCTCAAGATCTGATTTAGTAAACAGAGGGGAAAACTCCAAACCTAAAGCTTCCAAATTAGCACGCCCTGAACCCTCGCGATCGATAACGCACAGAACATTATTTACTACTGCACCACGCTCTCGTAGTTCCTTAACAGCGTCAATAATAGCACCACCAGAAGTAACCACATCTTCGATAATTACAAGTTCTTTACCCTGAATATCGCTACCCTCAGCTAGCTTGCAAGTACCATACGTCTTTGCTTCTTTTCGAACAAACAAAACCGGACTATCCGTCGCTAAAGAGATCGCAGTCGCTATTGGGATTCCTCCCATTTCCAACCCGGCTAATTGATCGAAGTCCTCAGGAAGTAGACTAGATAAATGCTGGGCAATTGATCGTAGTATTCTAGGATTTGCTTCAAATAAGTATTTATCAAAATACTCAGTGGCTGTGATACCAGAACGGAGTAGAAATTCACCTCGAATATTTGAAACGTCATAAATCTCTTTTGCCAACTGATCCTTGTTCATATTTTCTCCAAATTTAATGTTGAGTTATAACGCCTTGTTAAGTAGCAGCTAACTACCACTGCACTCAAACAAGACCACCGTAATCACTAAGCTCAACCAAACCAAAATCGCCGAGCGTTAGCTGTCAGCTTGAACAAATTGTTAGGCGCGTTCTTTTTCTAGTGCGTATTCTTTTGAACCACAAGCTACTTCCCATAGATGACCATCTGGGTCAGAGAAGTAACCCGAGAAACCACCCCAAAACACTGGTTGTCCATCTTTGACAATATTGCCACCGTGAAGCTTGGCTTTTTGTAGTAGAGATAAAACCTCTTTTGAAGAACTCACGTTGTGAGCAAGAGTAATACCCGAAAACCCGCTACCTTGTTGAGAGATGCCAATATCCTTGGTCAATTCATCTCTTGGAAACAAAGCTAACTCTGCACCATCCAAGTGATAGAAAATAATTTCACTAGATTCGTAGTCAGTTCGCTCAAGCTCAAGTACCGACTCGTAAAACTTCGCCGAGCGTTCAAGACTTACCACACCTAATGTCAAAACTGACAACTTTCTCATTCAAATCCTCTGAGCGCCTAACGCCCTGTTAAGGTGTGAGCAACGCAATACCGATGCT
>NZ_MCYD01000505.1:1053-7538 GCF_002876325.1 Vibrio sp. 10N.261.52.A1 | reverse complement strand
AACCTCAACGTAGGATTGAGCATTAATATGAGTTATTTCAAAGTTAGCAACGCATGAAATAATGGAAAGAATGGTTAAATGTAACTCCTCCCTAGGATGATAATATTGGTCGGGTTCGAGTATGCTTACAGCCTCTTGAAATCTCATTATTTCATCGAGAAGAGCATTGTTGCCTTGTTTTAGATAGGCTAGAGCAGTGATCCCTCTTCGAGTGTCGTTGGGTAGATCTAATAGATGTGAATCTAGTTCATATTGGTCGGTTTTAGATGCAACTTTAAAGCGTTGCCACATCTTGTCATAAATCTCTTCGCTCACAGTTTTCCTTCGATAGTTATTAAGACAATAGGTGAGTACAGAACTTATTCCCTTGAGATGAGTGGCTTAAAATGCATCCTCACTCAAATATTATGTTTAGCTGTTCCATTACTCGGTTGTGTGGGTTTAGGCTTCAACAGCTCCTATTTTCTTAGACATGTAAAAACCAGTAATAGAGAAGCCCACTGCTTGGTAGAGCTTCGGTGCTCTTTCATTATGGTACGCGATTCTTAACTTTATTTGTTCAAGACCATGTGCCTTAAGCTGGTGTTCTAATGAGCTCAGTGCTTGTTTTCCATAGCTTGCACCTCGGTACAAATTAAATACGTAGAAGTCGTAGATGAAGGTAGATTTATCTTCTGTATTAATGGAGTGCCAAAGGTAGCCGACGAGATATGCTTGTCCATTAGCTGAGCTTCAATACAACGTCCAATATGTGAGTTCACATACTAGGAGTTGGTTAGCTCGAAAGGTAAACATGGTGTGCCTTGGTGATATTTAAGCTGCCAACCAGCCTCAGTCAAAACCCATATAGAGCAACGTTTGGCATAGTTACTCACATCACCAAGTTCACTTACCAAAGCAGTCTGATATTTTAGTAAGTGTACCGAAGGGCTTAGTAAAAGGCATTCGTAGTTTTGTGAGTGAATTTTTGAGGTGGAAGGTTCCTCTGCTCTCATCATTTTGACGATAGACATAAAGTCATAGCTATCGCCACTGCGACCGACTTCGGTAAAATCGGGATGGATTAAACGCCTAATATCATTATTGTTTTGTCGAACTTCATATTGATGAAGCTCGATTTCTTGCCGAATCAAAATTTCCAATTGAGCTCCCTAGCGTAGATTTCAAATTCCCCGTGATCATATTACGTATCATCCCTAGAAGCATTGCATAGAGTGCTACGAGGCTTGTTTATAAGCGTTTTGCTATAGAGTGGTTCCATTTACTAATGACCAGTGGTGTGGCATTAATTCGCGGATAGTTTTGAACACCAGCTTATTTTCTTTTGTGGAGATAGCTGCTTTAACGTCGCCTCCCCAATGAACCAGTCTTTCTTGGCAGACTCCACAAGGAGATAGCACCAAAAACTCACTACTCTCGTCTTCTCGACAGATACACAGAGAGTGTGTGACTTTTTCGTTCAATTTATGCGCTTCCAGAAAGGCGCCGACCTCCATACAAAGAGAAAGTGCATCATTTTTCGTATCGGGAGCAATACTGGTTAAAATTTTGCCTGTTTCCGTTCTTACAGCCGCAGCGCCACCCCAGCCTCGTGGATACCGTTTTTTAATCAGTTCAACGGCAGCGTGATATAACCCCTGTTCTTCTTGTTCCATAGTATCCTCTTCGAGCGGTCATTGTCTGTAGCTAGTTAACGATGACGACCGTTTTCGCCAACTTGTCACCGATTCTCTGTCTCTTTTTACCAAGAATAAAAAATGCGTCGATAATGCCAAGCAATGGTGATAGCAAATTACGAAAGAGTGATTGTTTTAAACTACAATTTTCTCCTGTAATCGAATCTATAACCGAAATTCCCAGTAGTTTCTTGCCAAGACTTTGACCTCTCGGCAAACCATCAGAAAGTAGGAAGTACGAAGCTGCTATCAAGCTCGCTGACCAACCTGTTATATCTTGAGATAAGCCGATTGAATTACCTAACGAAAGAAAGAGCATGAATATGATAGCGCTAATCAAAGAATCGATGAGCTCCCCTACATAACGACGCCCTGGGCTTGCTAGCTTATACGCTTTAATTACACCGTCACTATTGTTTTTCACTTTTTTCCCTTTAGATGAATTGGATATTTGAGTTGCTTGATAATGTCAGGTCCACCTAGCTATGTTTGAGCGCGCTGTGACCTCCTTGGACGGATACTCTCTAACATACAGGGTCAATTAATTTGGATGATGACCCTGAAAATCGTGATGGTGTTGCCTGTAAAGAAGGAACCGCGTAGCCAAATATTAAGCTATTAGCTTTTGTTGTTTTTACTCTCGGTAATATATCTAAAGCTTATACTTGTTGGTATTTATTAAACGTACATCAATGTTTGATCGCTTCACAAAACGGTATCTCACTATTGAGTGGTTTCGTTGTTAGGTGCGAATTTAAATTATTGACTTGGTTGTACTTAAATTTTTGATGTTGTAGTGAACATGACTTTACGCTGTGACAAGCTCGTGCGATTTGAATCGGTGACTGGTTAATTCATGTCTTTTTATTGTCATTGCTTTATGATTGCTCAGACATACCTAATACCCCGTCAACTCCATATACCCTGTACCTGAGTGTGTTCCTTTAATTGAGATTGGACCCTCCCAATAGGGAACCGATAGGGGCATTTTTGCTTTGGGATTGAGTGCTGAGACAGTCAGCTCTATGTTTTTCGTTGGAATTGATATTTGCCACTCTGTTGGATAATCGCGCCCATCGATTACTGTTTGTTTGGTGGCGGTGAGAGTAATGTCTTGCTGCGAAATGGCAGTACCAGAGCCATTTCGCAGCATCAATCTTGCGTGAGCATAGTTGGCTTCGCCTGTCGCCGAGTTTCGCAGTTGAAACACGACTAGGCTGGTTTCATCATTGAGCCTAAGTGCAAACCAATCCCAGCCTTGTTGAGAGTCGAGTAAGAACTGCGAGCTCCATTCTCTGTCTATCCAACCTTTGCCTGAAACCTGATGCTTCACGCCATCAATCGTCACGTCGCCTGATACATCGATGAATGGCTGACTGTAGTAGTAGGAGGCGACTTTTCCGTCACTGCTTTTGGTGCTGTAGCCTTGCTCTCCTTGTTTTTGGTAGGGAGCGTCGTTAGTCAGTGTTAACGAGTAGCCAAACTGCTCTGAATTAGCATTCAATGTGGCAGGGAATAAGTCATTGGTAGAAGATGTCCACTGCCAATCATCAAGATAGACGCGAAATGGTGATGTGCTTACTCCTGCCAGTTCTGCTTGATCGCGTGACCATTTTTCATCGGCGTAGTGTTTTTCTTCGGTGGTGACGGCACTGTGAGCCATGTAGATCTGTTGGCTTTGCCATGCGGTTGATTTGTTTTGTTCGGCGATGTTTTCTGAAGCTGCGGCAAAACGGAACTGTGTCCATTGTACGCCTAGCGCATTCCCGTCTGCATCGATGAGATTAGCGGTTAGATACCACCATTCATGACGAAAATTCGGGTGTGCTTGATGGTCTTTAGGGAAGCTGAGATCAACGCCTTTAATGACGGGACTGAATTGATTACTCTGCTGCTCACTGCTCCCGCCGAGTATTGCTCCCATGTTCTGAGCGGAATTCGGATCGGCCTTGTCACAACCCCATAGAGATAGCAGACCCAGTGAGAGAGTAAATAGTCTGATTAACTTAGGTTTCAAGTCAATGTTCATTACAACACCTCACTTTGCAAACTGGATACCACAGGCTTACTGACTAATCGCCATAGAGGAATGAGTGTTGCAATCACTGCCACAATAATTGTGATGAGGGAAATGCTAAGCGCATCGCTCCAATTCCACTGGTAATTTAAGCTCCAACCGAAGGCGCGTAGGGTGACGATGTCGGTTAGTACGTAGCCCACCATAGCGCCTAGCGGGATGGCGATAACCAAAGTAAAGGTCACAAGCACAGCGATTTGCCCGAGAACCATCGCCATCAGCTTTTTGCGGCTTACGCCAAGCGCATACAACCTTGCGATAGCGGCCTTACGAGCATCGAGCAGCATAAAACACGCACAGAATAAGCCAATCACAGCGACCATCAAGGTGACGCCATTCAGTGCGCGTGTGATGGCAAACGTTTGTGAAAAGATATCCAAAGCGAGGGATTTGATCTGTGCTTGGTCGTAGAGCTGACTTGGGTGCAAGTTCAACTGCTTGCGCAGCTGTTCGTAGACTCGTTGTTGGTTTCCAGAGACTTTAATCCCTAGGCTAGTCGGCAAGTGAGTAAAACCGCTTTCAAACCATAAGTTAGGAGCAAGCAATACCTCGCCATTGGGCGAGCCGTAGTCGTGGAAAATCGCTCCGACGACGAGTGATTTGCTTGGAATAGAGTCGAGCTTAAGTTCGCTGTTCAAAGACAAGCCAAGCTTCACTGCCGTAGGTTCGCTTATCGCAACCAGTTCACCTTGGTAGAAGCGCTGCCAAAAGTTATCAAGCTGCGATTGGAACCCCATGGTTTGCGCTAATGTATCTTTGTCTTTGGTGCCGAGTAACGTGGGCAAGCCTTGTAGGTTATCATCGACATAATATTGCTTATAAACGGTTTCAACGTTCTCAAACTGTTCTAACGCACGTTCTACATTAGCGATTTCACCTTGAGCTGGACTAACGTAAATGTCGGCGTGCAGCCGCTGTTCTAACCATTGCTTTAGGGTGGTTTCAAAGCTGCCTACTAAGGTATTCATTCCCATGTTAGCCGTTACAGCAAGAAGCAGCGCCATCATGGCAAGGGAGAGTGGAGAGATGAGCTCTCTCAATTCAGCAAACAGGTACTGCATCAACCCCGACTGAGTGCGCTGTTCACTCCAATTTGCTAATACGCTGAGCGTTTTAGGCAAATACAAAGGAATAGATACCACTAATACGCCAAGCCACGCCATAGTGAAACGGTGGTGTTCGCTAAGCCACAAGCCAGCTAATGCGATACCCGTGAGTGTTATTCCGATGATAAACAGTTGGTTTTCGTTTGAAGCCTCTGGCGCTTGATAAAAGCCACCATGAGAGGAGAGCGGTTGGTGAATGCGTTGTTTAAAGTGCTGCCAGCAGGCAGCAAGTGTGGCGGCTAAGGTGAGTAATAAGGCCTGAACTAACCAAGACCACTGCCATGTGCCAGGCAGAAGTGTTGCTCCGTAAAGTTGTTCCAGCGTGATCGCCACGGTGGGGTGGAGCCAGTGGCTTAATTGAATACCCAAAATGAAACCGAGTGAAGCTCCTAGGGTGACAAGAACGGTAAGTTCAATGAGCAAAGCAGAAAACACAATGCTTGGTGAAACGCCTGTTTGCTGAATTTGTACTAACAGCCGACTACGTTTCAGTAAGCTGTATTTCACGCCGTTATAAGCGATGAACAAACCTACCAAGAACGCGAGTAAGCTCATGGCAGTTAAGTTGAGGTGAAAGCTGTCGGTAATTGAGCCGAGATCGGTACTTTGGTTGTTAGTGATCCATTGCCCTTGTTCTGCGATGAGACTCTGCCAGTTATCTTGTGGTTGGTTCTCGACATTAAAAACGGCGATATAGCTCAGTTGACCTTGTTTGTTGAGCAGTTGTTGAGCGAATCCTATGTCCATCAGCATTCGACTCCCCAGTTGCCACTCATCAGGCAGCACAACCACTTGGGTAACGATGTCATCGAGGATCAGCGTTTCCACTTCGTCTAAGCTTTGATGCTGCGACTGGCTCACCATCACAATGGGCTTGCCTGCTAAGAGCTGAGGTAGGGGAAGTGCATTATCAAAAAGAGATATGCTTTGTTCGTTCTCTTTGGAGTAGCGAGCTCTTGAGGTAAGAGCGGCGATGAGCTCGCTGCCTTGGATTGACCAACGACGTCCTTGCTCGTCTCTCACACGCCCTTCAATCACAGGTAGTATCGCGCTGAGTCCGTTTTGTCTGAGCTTGAAGTAGAGCGACTCAGGTAGATAGTTTTGTCCTGCTGGTGGAATGATTAGGTTCTGAGCCTGAGCGCTCAGTTGTTCGGTGGATTCTGCATAGCTGCGTTTGGCATTCAAGTTGATGGCTTGTACCGCGACAAACAAGGTGACCGCTAGCACTATGCCAATCAAGATCGCCGCGGCTTGCAATGGTGACTGACGATAGTGCGCCGCGAATAGGTTTAGCGTGAGTTTGGTGTGCGCAACCTTTAAGCGAGCAGGCGCGTTAGTAGCATTAGCCTTGAGCATGAGTCATCTCACTGGCTTGATTTTGGCCTATATGCTTGAGACTTCCATTGTCCAAGACCAGCTGCCTCTGCATAAAATCGGCGCATTCAGGGCTGTGCGTCACCAATAATACAGCGGTGTTGCCTTGTGTTGTGATCTCACTTAGTAATCTCATCACCTCCAACCCTGCTTTATGATCTAGGTTGCCTGTGGGCTCATCTGCAAGCAAAAGTTTAGGTTTATGAGCCAACGCTCGAGCGATAGCGACACGCTGTTGTTGTCCACCAGATA
>NZ_MCYD01000505.1:0-313 GCF_002876325.1 Vibrio sp. 10N.261.52.A1 | reverse complement strand
GTTGTTGTCCACCAGATAGGGCTGATACGTGTCTATTAAGTAGTTCACTGATACCTAATGCTTCGACTAAGTAATCACACCAAGCTCCCCATTTCTGTTGGTTTAAATGCAATGGAAAGGCGATGTTTTGTTTTACGTTGAGTGGGGTGAGCAGGTTGAACTGCTGAAAGATAACGCCGAGCTTTTGGTGGCGGAAACGACTCCAGTGTTGGTCTTTCCAAGCTGAGGTATTTTCACCATCGAGCCATAACTCGCCTTCTGAAAGAGGTTCAAAGCCCGCAATTAGATTGAGTAGAGTACTCTTGCCACTGCC
>NZ_MCYD01000504.1:0-17591 GCF_002876325.1 Vibrio sp. 10N.261.52.A1 | reverse complement strand
CATTTCAGGACGAGACATAGATAGAAAAAAAGCCCAGCTTCAACGCTAGGCTTATTTTATTCAGCAAGATAGACGGGAGAAAGACTACATCCCAACAAAGAAACTGATCACCAGCGCATTGATCAAATCGACAAAGAAACCACACACTAATGGCACCACGATAAAGGCTTGTGGACTTGCACCATAGCGGTGAGTCACGGCTGTCATGTTTACAATCGCTGTTGCAGTCGAGCCTAAAGTGATGCCTCCGAAGCCAGAACATATCACCACTGAGTCGTAGTTTCTTCCCATCAAGTAATAAACCACAAAGATGGTAAACAGCAGTGAAAGTAGAATCTGGATACTCATGATCACTGAGATGTAACCAAACAACCCATCAAGGTCCCAGATACGCAGCCCCATCAATGCCATGGTTAAGAACATGCCCAGACAGATATCAGAGATCATTGCCAACCCTTTACGACCTTGGGCAATTTTTTCTTGTGTGCGACGCTTCTTGAACAAAGCCCGACCAACGTTTCCGATTAAGATACCCGCAATTAAACAGCTCACGAATAACGGCAGCTTTAGACCCATTGAGTCGATAACTTCACTCAAGCTGTAACCCAGCATGAGCGTCAGGTTTAAAATCAACCATGCCCACAGAACGCCGTAATGACTAAGCTCAATTTTTGTTTCACTCTCTTGGTAAGCACCAACGGTTACCTCTTCTTCATTCGAAGGGCTCACTTTATGTTTATTGAGAAGGTAGTTGGCAATCGGGCCACCAATGACACAGGCTGCAATCAAACCCACCGTGTTGGACGCCACACCAAGCTCCAGCGCGTTAGAAATACCAAACTCTTCCACAAACATTGGCGCCCAAGCTAGAGTTGTACCAACACCGCCAATCAAGCTAATTGAGCCTGACAACAAGCCCGCTTTCGCATCCATACCAAAACCCGATGCGACAGCCATACCCACCACGTTTTGAAGAACAATAAAAGTCGACGCGAGACAGAGCAGGATAAACAGCGGCCGCCCACCTTTTACCAGCGTCTTGATGTCCGCTTGTAGCCCAATACCAGCAAAAAAGTAGAGAAGCAGAAAGTCTCTGACATCGAGGCTAAAAGTGATCTGGATTTCAAAGAGATAGTAAAGCGCAGCGACGGTAGCGGCACAAACAAAGCCACCAATAACTGGCTCTGGTAGTGAATACTTCCTTAATACTTCAGAGCGCTCGATTAAGCCTTTACCAATAAACAGTAATGAGATCGCTATAGTAAAGGAGAGCATTGGAGAGACGAGGGTTTCTGTCATGATGCGATAGATTCCTAAGAGTTAAGGTTATTCATAATGTTGCTTACTCTTAATCTTGTAGATCCACAGCGATAAATCAAGCGTTTATCGGTGACATCAATCGCTAATCTGGATCAAAATGCTTCAACATAAACAGTGGGAGTGACGAACACAAAAAGGATTTGATAAAGGAATGTTTCGAAAAGAAGAAGGGGATAAAAATTTGGGCACCCAAAAACGAGAAAACCCCAGCATTTCTGCTGGGGTTTAGAATAGTGGTGGAAGGATGGGGATTTGAACCCCAGATACGCTATAAACGTATACTCGCTTTCCAGGCGAGCGCCTTAAGCCACTCAGCCATCCTTCCACAAATTGTGTTGAGCTCGTCACTCAACGAGGCGCTACTTTATTGATTCTGCTTGCTTTGGTCAAGGGGCATTATCAAAAAAAGTGCCTTTTTAAGTTTGTTCGATTACAAATTAACTCATTAGATCAAAAACAAACCAAATTTCATTCTTTCGCTGCACTTACGCTTGTTGCTTTTCTTAAGCTTGTTGATAGTAGCCTGGAACTCTAAACCACTTACGGCACATATCTAAGAAGTAACCGTACAATACGCCCATACCACAAGAGATCACCGCGTTACTGGTTACCGCAGTCACGATCTGGTCGCTTGAAGCACCAACAGCTAACAAAATACCAGCATACACTGGGGACTGGAATAATACATAAGCCATAAGGTCTGACAGGTTTTTCATCAACGAGCTTTGTGAAAGCTTTGCACCATTACGCAAGAACCAATCACGGAACACGCCATAAGGCCATGCAATGGCAATATTTACCGGAATCGACAGCGTTCGAGAAGCAAGAGATTGCTCGAACGTCATACCAGAGATGAACACTTCTACGATCATGCCGGAGATAAAACAGAAAACTACCATAGCAAATGTATCCGCCGCTGCGTTACGAATACAAAATGGACCACGAGACTTCATTGAGCGCTAAACCTAAAATATATCACTACCTATTTAGTGATTTGGCAACATATAAACAAGGCACTTTCGCACCCCACCAGATAATGTCGCTATTAAAACACAAGATTAGCAGTCATACATTTCAAATTAAAAATCAAGTTGTAAATTAACAACTAAAAACCATTTAAAAACCAGTCACTTCAACCAAAAAATCACATAAAGGTCAAAATATAGACGATTAGTTATTAACTTTCCGTAATTAAACAACAACTATGCCATGGGAAGGTTCACGGTAATTATGTTGATAACATCTTGAGTCGGCGGAGCGCCCAAAGAAACCTGTTCTAACGCTTTATCGACTTGAAAAGAAAGCTCAGCATTGTCCATAGGTTCGACATGCTTACGTAGGCTTTCTAACGCAGACTGAATCAGGTCTAGGTTATTGTCTTCTAACGCGACATAGAGTGTCACGAGTAGCTCTTCGGTATTGTCCTTGTTGCGCAGATCAGGTTTCGGTAGTGAGCGGCTTGGGCTCTTATTCTTATGAAGGCTAGCGTCGTGACTGTTTAAGCTCACAGGCTCAACTAAAGGCCCGTTCTCATTCTGGCTTTTGGTTTCATGATATTGATACAACTTATTAGAGTAACGGAACAGGGCATCATCAAGTTCACGCTCATCAATCGGCTTAGCGATAATATAATCTACTCCAGCCCCAAGCATACGTTCACGAGTCTCTTTGAAGACATCAGCCGTACAACCAAATATCAATACTGAAGACACTTCACCAATTAACGCTCGAATGGCTGTTGTTGATTCTACGCCGTCCATGACTGGCATGTGGTTATCCATCAACACGAGGTCAAATCGTTCAGCAACTAGCGCCTGTATCGCCAGTTCACCATTTTCAACGCTCTTGCAAGTAAAGCCCTTGCTATTCATAAAGGTCTCAATGATTACCGTGTTGGTTCGATTGTCTTCAACGATCAGCACCTTCAAACCAGAATAATCTAACTTCTTGTGTGGCAGGCTCTCTATTTCACCAGGCTGACAAGGTTGAATTTTCAAACGTACATCAAAGCTAGTGCCTATCCCCTCCTCACTGGTGACGGTAATGTTGCCATCCATAAGTTGAGTGATTTTCTTCACAATGGCTAGGCCAAGCCCTGTACCACCAAAACGTCTTGTCGTCGAAGACTCCGCTTGTTCAAACGGTTTAAAAATACGCTTTTGCGCCTCTTTCGATATACCGATGCCGGTATCACGAACTCGGATGCTGAGGTAAGTATCGCTGCCCTCGACCATCTCTTTAAGGTAAACCTCAACAAAACCGCGTGAGGTGAACTTCACCGCATTATTTAAGAGATTAAATAGGATTTGACGCAAGCGAGCTTTGTCGGAAAAGTACCAACGACCGGAAGGCACTTCCGAATAGACCTTAAATTGAAGCCCTTTCTCTGAAGACAATGTGTAGTAAACACTGTTGATACTGCCGATGATCGAATCCAGC
This sequence comes from Vibrio sp. 10N.261.52.A1, assembly GCF_002876325.1. Lineage (NCBI taxonomy): Bacteria > Pseudomonadati > Pseudomonadota > Gammaproteobacteria > Vibrionales > Vibrionaceae > Vibrio > Vibrio sp. 10N.261.52.A1. Next base: position 13,832 of record NZ_MCYD01000504.1, on the reverse strand, counting down.
GGGAAACGCGTCTCATCAAGGTCTAACCGACCCTGCTCAATCTTTGAAAAGTCCAAGATTTCGTTCAGCAAGGTCATCATGTGATCGCCTGATTCATACAGACTCTTTAAGTGCTTCTCTTGCTCAGCATTGAGCGGGGTTTTCAGCAGAATTTGTGCAGTACCCAAGACACCATTCATTGGGGTACGAATTTCGTGTGACAGAGTCGCAAGGAAAGCGGTCTTTGCATTGGTTGATGCTTGCGCTTTCACTTTTTCTGCTTCGAGATATACCGTCTTCTCATTGAAGGTTTTGATTAGGTGGCCGATCTCATCATGACTTGAATAATCAACGTCAATCACCTCACCGGCTTTTGAACTGTTAACCTGAGTGGCTATGTTAGTGATTGGAGTGATTAAATAACGGTTAAGTAAGTAGTAACCCGCCATCACACACAGTAGCAACAATGGCACAATACCACCCTCGATACTCATCACCTGACGAAACACTTCGTCTGCTACCCGCGATTTAGAGTTAACGACATCGACTTGCCAGCCAAATTCACCGAATTGATTGCTACTAATGTAGATCCCTTCAACGAGATTAAAGTTATGAGAAACCAAGACTTGGTTTAGCTTGTCTCTCAAGGTAATACCAAGGTTGTACTCTTCTGCATGGTTCTTAATAAAACCCAGTAACTCTTCTAAAGAGAGGTCCACCGTCGCGATACCCGCAAAGGTGCCATCGTAGTAATAAGGCGAAGACGCCGTGATCATTCGAACGTGTGTATATGGATCGATGTAGACATCACTCCATGAGATGGTTCCCTGCGGTTCATCGACCACTGAGGTATACCAGTATTCTTCGTGATAAGGGGCATTTTTAGGATTGTTGTAAGAAAACAGTTGGTCGATGCTGCCATCGTCAGCTTTGTTGAAGAAGTAACTGTTCAGCAACTTATCGGGATCGAGCGTGTAAGGTTCAGGCCAAATACCAGCACTGACGATTGTGTCGTCACTCGCGGCTAACATCGACTTGAACAGCGGGATAACATCTTCGCCTTTACGATGCGCCTGAGCAAAGCCAACTAAACTATCAACAAAGCCTTGAGAGCTGCTGAGTGGCTCTGTAATCAACGAAGACAGCAATTGCGTACGTAGGTCGAGGTTTTGCTGCAGTTTGGCGCGCACGGGGGATTCTACGACGTAATACGTCACACTACCGACAATAGCGATAAACATTGCAAGGTATAACCCAAGCGCTACCATGCTTTTTTTCTTTAAGGACGACCGTATCTGCATAATTCTTTTATTGTTTTCTTTTCTGTTAAACCTAGTGTTTATCATCAACGACATCAAGCCTTTTTAGATTGAAGCTTGATTGGCACAAGTTCATTGGTACTATAAGCGCAAATATGTTCCCTTTTACGGTACCTCACTTTGACTTTACAAGATATTCTTGCGCTTCCAGAGTTGGAAGGAAAGCTAATCACAGAACACAAAACCATAGGCTTTGTCACTGCAATGGCTGCAGCGCCTAATGTGTTAACCCCGCATGAGTGGCTACCGTTCCTTTGGGGTGGCGAAGAAGTTGCTCCTTTCACTGATGGCGAGCAACTAGAAAGCTACATTGAAGTGATCATTGCGCTTTGGAACAAAACGCGTCCAGAATTAATCGAAGGCACTTGGGTTTGGCCTGAAGCTTGTCAATTAGACGAGGAGGAAGTGGTTAACACTGCTGCTCGTGATTTCTGTGAAGGCTTACTTCAAGGCTGGCAGATTGCTCGTGATGATTGGGAAACGCTAATGCCTGAAGATAGCGAAGACAACGCGCTTGTTGGCGGCGTTCTACTTTCTCTTAGCATGCTTTACGATCCAGAAACTTCAATCGCTACGCTTGCAGAACAAGGCATTGAAGGTTTAGAGCAGTTTGAAGAGATCTTCAATGCGGTTCCTGTGATGCTTTGCGGCCTAACTCAGCGCGGTATTGCACTGGCTGAAGCTCAATAAAAAGTATTCAACAAAAGCCCTTAACTAAACAACAAAAGGCCTCACGATGAGGCCTTTTTTAATTAGAGCATCCTAAGTAACGCGAAAAACTCCAAATACGTAGAAGAGCACTCACATCAAAAAGATTTGTTACTTAAAGCCTTTCCAATCAAAGTCATCAATACGCTCATCAGCAATATAGAACAACTTAGTACCACTGCTGACAACTTGATCCAATTCTGGATTGAGCTCAATACCATTTCCGGAGTCTATCGCAATCAAGGTCGCTTGATACTTCTCTTTAAACACAGAGAAAATCGGCGCAACGGTCACAGGCTCAGCGTCTTGAGGGTAATAAGTCGAATACTGTGTCATGCCACGTGTCGAGCTGAGTAGTTCTTGGTGCAGCGCACTGGAACCGGGATCAACAGCAGCCTTTGCAAGCATCTCTGCGCCTACTGCCGGAATACATTCGGAGTTTGGGCAATGTTTATGTAGCAAGTCACTCAATGCTTCATCTTTAAAATAAACCAACAGATGTGCTTCTGGATTTCGGTTGGCACAGTAAAGAGCGGCAGATAAGGTAATATCATCTTCTGGGTTATCAATCAGAATACAACTGGCTGACTCAATACCCGTCTTTTCCATCTCTTTGCCATCTGTGTAGCTGTTTACTTTAACGAAGTTGATTTCACCGGGTAACGGGTTCTCAATATCTGAACGCGTACATAACACAATTGGTCGCCTGCCCGTTTCTTCGTGCTGCAACATACGAATGAGGTGAATAGTTCTTTGCTCATTCCATCCAAGCATCAAAATGTGGTTGTCCACTCTAACTCTCCTTTTTCCTAACAAGCCCGCTCGCCAATATTCAACACCTTCTGTGGCAACCTTGCCGAGTAAGGCCGCGAAAAGACTCAGTCCCCCCGGAATCACAAACAGTATAACGATCCATTGCCCTGCTTCTGTCGTAGGTGATAAGTCGCCATACCCTACTGTTGAAGCGGTCACCACTAAGTAATATGCGAACGTGGTAAACGAGCCAGTTAGAGCTGTTTCACCCGCTAGATACAAACTCGACCATGACAGAAATACGTAGCCTAAGAAGGTGAATAGTAAGTTTTTTCCATTCAAAACAAAGATATTTGCTTTGACCCAACGTTTGAGTTGTAACCAGATTATCATTCGAGCCTCGAATCCTTCGATCTTACTTATATGCTAGAAAAAATACACGATATCAACAAGATGAATCATCAGAAAAAGATACATGCTCACAAGATTGATATTTATCAGGTTATCTTTGGGCACAAAAAAACCAGCACTATAGGCTGGTTTTTAATTTAATCAGATAAATAAGCCGCTTACGCGTTGCCTTTTACCTGCATGTTTAGCTGCTCTGCGAAATCTAGCATACGGTTCAATGGGATAAGCGATTTAACACGTAGCTCGTCAGAAACGAAGATTTCGTGTTGCTCACCGCCATTCTCAAGCGCATTTTCAATCGCTTCAAGGCCATTCATCGCCATCCAAGGGCAGTGTGCACAGCTACGACAAGTTGCACCAGCACCAGCCGTTGGTGCTTCAATCAGCTCTTTTTCAGGAACCAGTTGTTGCATCTTGAAGAAGATGCCTTTGTCTGTCGCGACAATCATCTGTGGATGAGGCAGCTCTTTCGCTTTCTTGATTAATTGGCTAGTAGAACCAACGGCATCAGCCAGCTCAACAACGCTTGCTGGAGACTCTGGGTGCACAAGAATTGCAGCTTCAGGGTATACCGACTTCATTTTCTTCAATGCATCAGCAGAGAACTCATCATGAACGATACACTCACCTTGCCAAAGCAACATGTCAGCGCCGGTTTGATTCGCGATATAAGAACCTAAGTGGCGGTCAGGGCCCCAAATAATTGGTTTGCCTTCAGCGTCTAGGCTTTCAACGATTTCTAGAGCAATGCTCGACGTCACCACCCAATCTGCACGAGCTTTAACAGCCGCAGAGGTGTTCGCGTATACAACGACAGTGTGGTCAGGATGAGCATCACAAAATTCTGTGAATTTATCAGCAGGACAGCCAAGGTCAAGTGAACATTCTGCTTCAAGCGTCGGCATGAGAATGCGTTTTTCAGGAGTAAGGATCTTTGCAGACTCTCCCATGAAACGAACACCTGCGATGATCAAAGTGCTTGCTGAGTGACGGTTACCGAATTTAGCCATTTCTAATGAATCGCCAACGAAACCACCAGTTTCTTCTGCCAGAGCCTGAATTTCAGGATCTGTGTAGTAGTGTGCAATTAGAACTGCATCTTTTTCTTGAAGTAGTTTTTTGATGTTCGCGATATGGGCCTGCTTCTGAGCGTCGCTCAGTGGAACTGGCTTAGGCGGAAACGGGTAAACTGTATCGATTTTATCTAGTATATGACTCATTGCTCTTGCTCTACGCAACTTCTTCCGAGAATCCGAGTATTCTACACAGGACAGGCATGAGGATCAAAAAGGATTAGTTGTAAGCAAGCACGATTGGGTATTGAAGCGGGTATAAAAAAGAGGCGCCTTGGCACCTCTATTTGATTTTATAAGTGGGTTTGTGCCACTTTGGCCGAAGCACTGTTTGGGTACTCGGTAACGACTTGTTGGTAATATTTCTTAGCTTGCGCCGCATTGTTATTGCGCGCTGCTATGTCACCAAGCTTAACCAGTGCGTCCGCTCGCTTGTTTGAGTCTTTGTACGACACAACAGCGGCAAAGCTCTTCACAGCTTCTTTATCCTGCTTCTTAGCAAAATAAAGCTGACCTAACCAGTAATGAGAGTTAGGTGTAAAGGTAGAATCTGGGAAGTCTTTTTGAAACTGTTGGAATGCAGCAATCGCACCCGTGTAGTCTCGTTGCTTGAGAATCATGTCTACAGCATTTTGATAAGCAGTCTGCTCATCAACATCAGTACTGAACGTACCAGAAGCTTCTTTAGAGCCTTCGCTCGCGGCTACTGCTACTGTTGCGGTACCTGCTGCTTTCACCTCACCTCTTACGCGATCAAGCTCGATAAAGAGTTCACGTTGGCGCTCTAGCATTTGTTTCATATCGTAACTGTTGCGTTCTAGCTCACCACGAAGCTCACTGATTTCCAGTGCCATATCGTCCATTTGCTGTTGCATTTGAAGCTGAACAAGATTGCGATTTTGAAGCAGGCGCTCTAAACGCTCAATATCTGATTCGTTAGATGCTGATCGAGAGGAAGAAGAAGTTGAATTGGTTGCGGTGCTATTGAGATCGGATACTGGAGCTGGTGCAGCGAACGCAGTGTTCGCTGCACTTGCCAGTAACGAAAGCAAAATGACTCGCTTTGTGTTACTGAACATGAGGCAATTCCTCAATTAAATAGCTTACTAGGATTAGTAAACTAGTACTGCGCGACGGTTTTTAGCGTACACATCTTCAGATTGACCTAGAAGAAGTGGCTTCTCTTCACCGTAGCTTACGATAGAGATTTGGTCAGCTTGAACACCTAGAGCTTGTAGGTATTTTGCTACAGCTTGTGCACGACGCTCGCCAAGTGCGATGTTGTACTCTGGAGTACCGCGCTCGTCAGCGTGACCTTCGATAGTTACTTTCATGTCTACGTTCTTAACTAGGTAAGCTGCGTGAGCTGCTAGCATTTCTTCGTAGTCGCCAGCGATAGTAGAGTTATCGAATGCGAAGTAGATTGTTTGAGTTTCACGTAGTGCTTGCTCTTTAAGCTCTTGCTCAGACAGTTGACCGTTAGCGTCAATTGGCGTTACAACAGTTGTATCTACGTTGCCTTCTGAACCAGAAGTAGTTTGGTTGCTTTCAGTACCAGATGTTGCAGATGTTGCTTCATCAGTTGAGCTACATGCCGTTACTGCCATCACTGGTAGTGCAATCATTAAGCCTTTAAGAACTTTATTAAGTTGCATCGTTTTTTCCTTACGTTATCAAACTTAGTTTCTACAGCGACTAAGTGCTATAGATAGTTAAATGCCACAATAGTTAACACTATCAATAGCTAAAAGAATATGTGACTCGTCCTAGAGGAACGGAGACCATGCAGGCGCTCTTACACGTCCGTTGGTAGCCGGTAATCTAGCTTTAAAACGGCCATCGATAGAAACCATCGATAGTACGTTCGTCTTGTTGTAAATAGAGCTATAGATAACCATACCTCCATTTGGTGCAATACTTGGAGACTCATCTAACAATGTTTTCGTTAGTACTTGAACCGCACCAGTTTCCAAATCCTGCTTAGCCAAGTTAAAGCCTGAGTTGCTGCGATTAACCATGATCAGGAATCGTCCATCAGGGGTAATCTGGCCACCTAAGTTTTGGCTACCTTGCCAAGTAATACGAGATGTCGAATTATTTGACAAATTTACATTATATATCTGAGGTTTACCACCACGATCAGACGTAAAGATAAGAGACTTACCGTCTGGATGCCAGAATGGTTCCGTATTATTCGAACGGCCGCGGGTAATTTGAGTCAGCTTACGACTTGCTAGGTCAAGTGTATACACCTGAAGGCTGCCTGTTTTCGACAATACTAGCGCGAGCTTTTTACCATCAGGAGAGAATCTTGGCGCACCATTATGACGAGGGTATGACGTAACTTTCTCACGCTCACCCGTGTAAATATTCATGATGAAGATTTCAGCTTGGCCATTCTGGAAGCTCACGTAAGCAAGCTTTTTGCCATCTGGAGACCATGCTGGAGACATTAGAGGTTGCTTAGAGCGAAGTACTAGGCGCTCATTGAAACCATCGTAGTCTGCTACACGAAGCTGGTACGGGTATTTGTCTTTGTCATTCACAACAACGTAAGAGATGCGAGTTAAAAACGCGCCTTTCTCACCTGTTAGCTCTTCATATACCAAATCAGAGATACGGTGTGCGTACTCTCTTAAGCGCTTACCAGGTACGGTCGCTTTCTTGTTGAACAACACGTGATCTTTAGAAAGCACCAATTGACCTTCATCGCTTAGCGCGCGGCTTTGGCCTTTCGTTAACTGGCCACGAACAATATCGATCAGTTGGTAATTCACCACGTACTGCCCTTCGGCATTTTTTGTGATGCTACCAGTTAATAGTGAATCAACGCCTAGGTTAGTCCAAGCATCAAAGTTTACCTCTGTTTCGCTGTAAGGCGTTTGAGGCATTTTGCTTGTCGCAACTGGGCTGAATTTACCACTACGCTGTAAGTCAGAAGCGATAACCGCTGACACATCGTGTGGTAGTGGTTCAGCACCTTCCCAGCGGAAAGGTACGATAGCGATAGGTCGTGCAGAGTTAATACCATCTGTAATAACCAGCTCCAGTGCTGCATGCGCAAACTGGCTGCTTGTCGCTATTACAAAAACAAAACTCAGTAATAGTTTCTTTAACACAAGTTCGTCCTTTTACTCTGGTGATACCGTTAAATTAATGTCTTTTAGTGATTTCACAATATCTGGGTCTTTAGGCAGTGGGTAAGACTGTACCTGTGCCACCGCGCGTTTGGTTGCTGCACATAGACGGCTATCGCCATCCAATATGCTTAGGCTACCCAAAATAGCATTTGATCCTGTTGGAATAAGCTTAAGGTTCACTCTGCATGAGCGGCCTCGGTAGCTGTCTTCTAACAACAGGTTTTGCTGAATCAACTGGGTATAAATTGCACCGTAACGCTGTGCTTCATCACTAATAAATTGTTGTCTTGCCGAAGAGTTTTGAGTCGCTTCAGTTTCAAGGCCTGCAAAGATATCGTTCAGTGCAGCTTCTTGCTGTTTGCGCTCTTTCTCAGCCCTGGCTGCCGCCTCTTTTGCTTTACGTGCTTTCTCTGCTGCAGCTTCGGCTTCTTTCTCTTTCGCTATACGTTGCTTCTCAGCACGTTCAGCGGCTTCTTTTTCTTTACGAGCTTTTTCAGCGGCTTCTTGCGCAGCTTTTTCTTTTGCCACACGTTCTTGTTCCGCTTTTGCAATCGCTGCTTCTTTCGCTTTACGCTCTTGCTCTGCTTTCACCAGAGCCGCCTCTTTTAACTTGCGGTCTGCTTCTGCTTTAGCAGCTTTCTTCTTCTCTTGTTCTAAACGGGCTTGTTCAGCTTTGCGTTTTTTTTCGTTTTCGACACGTCGCTTTTCTGCTTCTCGTGCGGCTTTCGCATCCTTCGCTTGTTGCTCTTTTAGCTTACGGATGTTTTCTTCTTCAGCCTTACGATTCTTTTCTAGCCTTTCACTTTCGCGTCGAAGCTTGTCTAAGCGCTCTTGCTCTTTCTTACTCGCCGCTTCACGTTGTTGACGAATTTGTTGAGCTTGTTGACGAACCAATTGAGGGTCAATAACTACAGCCTGCACCATCTGCCCAGTAGGCTTAGGTTCAGACATAGTAAAGTCCGCTCCCCATATGAGTGCAACGAATAAGACTACGTGCAGCCCAAGTGAAATTAGAAGCGGCTTTTTGAAACTGTTGGATTTTTTATTATTCGCTTTCATGAATGCTACGGAGCTATTCCCTTATATCCGTTAAAAGGCCAACCTTTGGCACACCTGCACGGCTTAATTCATCAAGTAATAAAACCACTTCAGCATAAGGAGTCGCAGCGTCGCCACCCACCGCTACTGGAGAGTTCGGTTTCAAAGACAGTTCAGCTTTTACTCGAACGATGATGTCTTCCAATGATAGACCTCGTTGTACCTCTTCGTCGTTAACGCTTAGGCCAAGCTCACCATCTTTATTCACCTCAACGATAATGAAACTCGCGTTGTCATCACCTAATAAATCTTGCGCTGACTTCGCAGTAGACGCCTGTGGCAGCTCAACATCCACACCCTGAGTTACAAACGGTGACGTCACCATGAAAATGATCAGCAATACAAGCATAACGTCGATATAAGGTACGACGTTAATCTCAGCTGTCATTTTGCGTTTTTTAGGTTGGTATCCAGCCATCTATTATTCCCTGCCAGCCATCGCTTGACGGTGAAGAATGCTGTGGAACTCTTCAGAGAAAGTCGCGTAGTTATGTTCTAGCTTACCAACACTGCTGCTAAAGCGGTTGTATGCCATTACAGCTGGAATCGCAGCGAATAGACCCATTGCAGTTGCGATCAGAGCTTCTGCAATACCTGGTGCTACCATTGCTAATGTCGCTTGCTTCACTTCACCTAACGCGATGAATGAGTGCATGATACCCCAAACGGTACCGAACAGGCCGATGTATGGGCTGATAGAACCAACAGTCGCCAAGAAAGGTAAGTTAGTTTCTAGTTCATCCACTTCACGAGCCACGGCTACGCGCATTGCACGGCCAGTGCCTTCCATAATGAAGTCGGGAGATGTCGCATTAGATTTACGAAGGCGTGCAAATTCAGTAAAGCCTGCGTAGAAAATCTCTTCTGTACCAGAAAGCTCGTCTTTACGTTTATTGCTCTCTTGGTACAACTTAGCCAAATCAACACCAGACCAAAATTTATCTTCGAAGACTTCTGCTTGTTTAGAAGCTTGAGATAGCACTTTACTTCTTTTTATGATCATTGCCCAAGAAACGACAGACATGCCCATAAGAGTCAGCATGACCATTTTTACTAGTAAACTAGCTTCTAGAATTAGGCCTAAGATTGAGATTTCAGCAGTCACTATTCGTTAGCTCCGTAAGAATAAATGTTGGCATTGCCTTGGGTTTCATTTTTTGATTGTCGATACATGCTACCTTAACCATTGCTTTACACAATGCTTTGCCATCAGGATTTACGATCTCTTGACAGAAGACTAAGGTAGCTCGCTTTAACTCGTAAATATTTGTAATGACTTGTAAAGAATCATCAAGACGTGCGCCTTGAATGAAATCAATATCCATATGTCGGACTACAAAACCGATGTTTTGTTCTAATAATACTTGTTGAGAAACGCCAATTGAGCGCAGCATCTCAGTTCGAGCACGCTCGAAGAACTTGAGATAATTCGAGTGGTACACCACGCCACCTGCGTCGGTGTCTTCGTAATATACGGTTACTGGCCACGTAAACGGCTTAGATAATCCCTGCAAATTGATACCACAAACCAAAAATCGATAAAGACATCACTATAACCTAACTCCTTATCATTAATAGTATATGGCTGTGAATTTTTTGATTTAATAGACGAAAAAAAAGGCCATCTGTATAAGATGACCTCTTTTTGACTAAAAACCCAACAAGTACAAAGGCTCACGTTCAATGAGAACCTAAACCAAACCTATTTTATAGAAGGCGCAGCACCGTTAGGTAGAGCAGAATGGTGAGTGAAACGTATGGGCTAAACAGTAGTTGCCACATCCAAGCTCTCGGTTTAAACCCAACACCGTAAACCATGCTTGAGCATACTGCCCAAATAAACATAGGCCCGATGATCGCGTTAAATCCACCGATGCTTTCTGCATACGCTTCAGGATCCCACATCACTAAACCAACATGCATGAAACCCAATATTAGGGACAAAGCTCTTAAGAGAGTCTTGTCCATTGGTCGATGCAGCTTAGCGACTTGTTCTGCGAGATTACTCACTGTCTTTGTCCATCATTTCAGAATGCTCAAGCCATAGAGCATTGATGATGCCGAATGCACATGCTAGAAGTACACCCAAAATCCATGCGAAATACCACATAAAATTTCTCCTAAGTTATTGCACTTCTAGCTTAGTAAGCTGAAACGTCGTTATCTTCGATGTGTTTCTTATCTAGGCGACCGAACATTTTGTAGTATGTCCAAGTTGTGTAGCCAAGAATCACAGGAACCATTACCGCCGCAACTGCAGTCATTAGACCAAGTGTCAGCTCACTCGCTGTTGAATCCCACATAGTCAAACTATGGTCAGGGTTCAGGCTTGATGGCATTACGAATGGGAACATTGCAAAACCAGCCGTTAAGATAACACCAGCGTTAGATAGGCTCGAGAATAAGAAAGCAAAACCACCGCGCTCAAGACGAGATGCAATCACAGCGAACAGTGGCATAACCACACCAAGAATCGGTGCTGCCCACATTGCTGGGTAAGTCTCGAAGTTTGTCATCCACGCGCCAACTTGAAGTGATACTTCTTTGTTTAGCGGGTTAGAGTCTGCGAACGTGTCAATCGTACTTGTAATTACATAGCCTTCGATAGATTGAACCCAGAAGCCACCAATAACAAATAGAACAATTGAGATCAGGCCTGTGATCTGAGCAACGTTACGAGCACGAGCGTGCAGCGCTTCTGTTGTCTTCATTTGTAGCCATGTTGCACCTTGCGTCACGAACAACATCAGAGCCAATACACCACATAGCAATGCAAACGGGTTTAGCAGAGCAAAGAATGTACCGTGGTACTTAGACATCATTAGGTCGTTCAGGTCAAATGGAACACCTTGTAGAAGGTTACCAAATGCTACACCAAAGATGATTGGCGGAACTGTGCCACTAAAGCAAAGTGCGTAGTCCCACGCTTTACGCCATTTTGGCTCTTCAATCTTAGAACGGTAATCTAGAGCCAGTGGACGTAGCCAAAGCGCTGCTAGAGTCACGTACATAGCAAAGTAGAAGCCAGAGAAAGACGTTGCGTAAACCAGTGGCCAAGCGGCGAACAGTGCACCACCAGCCGTGATTAACCAAACTTGGTTACCATCCCAGTGAGGGGCAATCGTGTTCAGCATGATACGACGTTCAGTGTCACTCTTACCGATAACCGGTGAAAGTGCTGCAACACCCATATCAAAGCCATCAGTTACTGCGAAACCTACCAGCAATACACCGATTAGGATCCACCAAATAAGTCGTAAGCTTTCGTAATCAAACATTAATATTCCCTCACTTATACTTCAACTGAACGGCTAACTTTGTCTTCAACAGAGTTATCGTTTTGTTCGAAGTGGTAACGGCCTGTCTTCAAGCTACTTGGACCTTTACGTGCGAATTTCAGCATCAGGTAAACTTCTGCAATCAGGAACACTGTGTACAGTGCCAAGATAGCGAATAGAGAAGTCCATAGCTGTTCAATAGTTAGTGCTGATGCAGCAACGTTAACCGGTAGGATTTCACCAACCGCCCATGGTTGACGACCAAATTCAGCAACGAACCAACCTGCTTCAATCGCAATCCAAGGTAGTGGGATTGAGAATAGTGCTGCTTTAAGTACCCATGGTTTCTGTTCGATCTTCTGACGACACGTTTGAACAAACGCCGCACCGAATACAAACAGCATGATGAAGCCACAAGCAACCATCAGACGGAATGACCAGAATAGAGGCCAAACTGTTGGGATAGAATCATCCGCAGCCATTTGGATTTGGTCTTCTGTTGCATCAACAACGTTGTCTGTGTAGCGCTTAAGAAGTAGACCGTAACCTAGGTCACCTTTCACTTCGTCGAACGCTGCCATGTTTTCTTCAGATTTATCGCCTGCACGTAGTTTTTCTAGAAGCTCGTAAGCGTACATACCAGTACGGATACGATCAACGTGGTCATCACGTAGTTCACGTAGACCCGTTACTTCTTTATCAAGAGAACGCGTTGCAATGATACCCATTACGTAAGGGATCTTTATTGCGTAGTCAGTATCCATTGTTTCTTGGTTAGGAATACCAAAAACAGTAAATGCTGCTGGTGCTTCTTCCGTGTGCCACTCTGCTTCTACTGCAGCTAGCTTCACTTTCTGAACTTCACCAAGCTCGTAACCAGATTCATCACCTAGTACGATGACTGACAAGATCGCCGCCATACCGAAAGATGCTGCAATCGCGAAAGAACGACGAGCAAAGGCAAGGTCACGACCTTTAAGAATGTAGTATGAGCTGATACCAAGGATGAACATCGCACCCGTTGTGTAACCAGACGCTACTGTGTGTACGAATTTAACTTGCGCTACTGGGTTTAGTACAACTTCAGCGAAGCTCACCATTTCCATACGCATAGTTTCAAAGTTAAATTCCGCACCCACTGGGTTTTGCATCCAGCCGTTTGCTACCAAGATCCAAAGCGCCGAGAAGTTAGAGCCTAGTGCTACTAACCAAGTTACCGCTAAGTGCTGACGCTTTGACAGTCTGTCCCAACCGAAGAAGAAAAGGCCAACAAAAGTAGACTCTAGGAAGAATGCAACAAGCGCTTCGATAGCTAGCGGAGCACCAAAGATGTCGCCAACATAGTGAGAATAGTAAGACCAGTTAGTACCAAACTGGAACTCCATGGTTAAGCCTGTCGCTACACCAAGAGCAAAGTTAATACCAAACAATTTACCCCAGAACTTGGTCATGTCCTTGTAAATTTGCTTGCCAGTCATTACATAAACAGACTCCATGATGGCAAGTAGAAATGCCATACCTAAAGTCAGTGGAACAAATAGGAAGTGATACATCGCTGTAAATGCAAACTGCAATCGCGACAGATCAACAACATCAATCATGGTAACTCCTTTGTGTCGGCTGAATGACACTTGTGTGATTATTCACCTCAAAAATCCATGTTAAAACAATTTGTAGAATTGTTATTACAACTTGAAATTTGTAGCAAAAACGTACCGTTATAGTTAGATTATTGTTAAGCATGAGCTAATATAGCTGGCGCTAATATTACTGGTAAAATCAGTATGTTTCAAAAGGTTTATGGGAGAACCCTGCGTTGATTTGTATCAAATTTATTCGTGCAAAATAGGGTTAATTTTGTACAAACATGATTAAAATCACACCAATTCGGCTTGTCTTAATAACGGTGCATGATACCTGTGACAAAACCTCAGCACACCATCAACATTCAAGTCACAACTACCCATAAAGTATTAACAAGAAATATGACAACTTATTTCAATTTTGTTAGCCAAATCAAAGCTGAAATCAAAGTTTTCATTTTTGAACAACCCTATTTGAGCTTTATAGCGA